>JAKFVZ010000274.1 GCA_021732965.1 Reyranella sp. | reverse complement strand
CGGCATTCACGCGCGTGAAGACCGGCTCGACACCGAGATGCTTTGCCAGCCCGCGGGCGACGTCGACGTCGTATCCCAAACGCTCGCTGCCCTCGCGCGTCCCGAACAGAGGATAGTACTCACGGACGCCGACACGGATCTTGCCTTCGCAGAAGATGCGGACAAGACGGTCGGCGCCCGGTTGCGCGCACGCCCCCGGCACGGAAGCCGCGACCTTCGCCTCGTCGAGCAGCTTCGCCAGTGCCGCATCGGGCGTTTCGGCGCGCGCCGGCAGGGTGGTGAAGGCGACGAGCGACGCCAGGACGGCGAGCAGGAGGCGCGGCAGGAACATCATCCGTGCGCCCCGGTCACGGCGATCTCGACGATGTGCATGTCGGCGAAGACATGAGGACCGTAACGATGGATCGAACGCCCCTCTTCCGCTCCGAGGATCGAGGGCGTCATCAGATCGATCTTCTCCTTGGGGACATGGACCAGCACCGTCCTCACGATATGCATCGCAAGCCCGTGCCGGCGAAGGAGCCGGCGCGAACGCTCGACGTCCACGAAAGCGTTGTGGGTGATGAGGGCGCGTCCGTTGGCGGTGAAGTGATCCGCCAGGCCCTCGAGGAAGGGATCGAGCAGCTCCCGCCCGTCGATGCCGCCGGAACTCCAGGTCGAGAGCCGCCCGGCCACCTCGAAATGATCCATGGGAAAGTGCGGGAGATTGGCGACGACGAGGTCGAAGCGCCGGCCGGCGACCGGCTGCCACATGTCGCCCTGGTGGATCTCGGCGTCGTGGCCGAGTTCGCCCAGCAGCGACCGGCCCGTCGCGATGGCGTCCTTCTCGATGTCGACGCCGCAGAGCGAGACCGCGCCGAGGCCGCCGAGCACGGCCAGCACGACGCCGCTGCCGCACCCGATCTCAAGCACCCGGGCACCGCGCACCCGCGACGGTTCGGAGCGAATCACCTGGACCAGCGCCGCGGTGTACTCGCTCGGCCGCAGTGCCGTAACGGCCGGAGAAGGCTTCCTGACACCCGGCATGGATCAGCGTGACATCTGAAGCGGCAGGAGGTTCGACGGGTCGACGGCGGAAAGGCGCTTCGCCATCTCCAACGCCACGGGGTCGTCGGGATATTCGGCGACGATCGCCTGATAGAGCGATAAGGCGAGCGCATGATCCTCGGCCACCATGGCCGAATAGGCCGTCCGGGTAAGCTGGCAGAGCCTCAGCGTCGCCTCGTCCGGCTCGAACTCCGGCCCCATTCCATAGGCACCGACCAGCTCGTAGATCGGGATCCTGGAGCGGCGGCCCTTAACCGTGACGTCGTCGATCGGCCGCACGCACAGCTTCTCCCCGGCTTCCTTGAACACGGAATGGCTGATGCAGAGCCGGGTCCCGTACTCCTTGTTCACGCCCTCCAGGCGCGCCGCGATGTTCACGCCATCACCCATGACGGTGTAGCTCATGCGCTCCTTGGAGCCGATGTTGCCGACCAGCACGGCGTCGCTGTGGATGCCGATGCGGACGTTGAGCGGCTTGGTCCCCTGCGCTTCCCAGCCCGCGTTCAGCGATTTCATGCCCTCGCGGATTCGCAGCGCCGCGAAGCAGGCTTTCCGCGCATGGTCATCGAGCAGCGCCGGCGCGCCCCAGAAGGCCATGACGCCGTCGCCGATGAACTTGTCGATCGTGCCGTGTTCCTCGTTCACCGCGCGCGTCACGACGGCGAGATAGGCCGAGACACGCAGCAGCAGCTCCTGCGACGGCACCTCCTCCGACAGGGTCGAGAAGGCCTCGAGGTCGGAGAAGAAGATGGTGAGGAAACGACTGTGACCGCCCAGCTCCAGCTTCTGGTCGGACTCGAGAAGCTCGCGCACGAGACCCACGGGGACGAAGGCGGCGAAGGACTTCACCGCCGCGTCGAGCGTTTCGATCGCCTTGGACAGGACGGCGACCTCGCGGATCGGCGACTGCAGCGGCGGGAGATTGTCGCTACCGAGGTCCTGGATCTTGCTCACCTTGAGCGCCAGCTTCTCCAGCGGCGAGGAGATGACGCTCGACAGGATGTAGATGATGCAGATCTGCAGCAGGATGGCGATCACGCCGAACAGGGCCAGCCGCTTGTTCTGCTCGTCGAAGGCGCTGGTGAAATCGGAAAGCGGCGTGATGACGAAGAGCTGCCACTTCTTGCCGAAGGCCGCCGGCAGCGTCGTCAGGCTCGCGACATAATCCCGACCGGCATGCTTGAACGAGAACATCTTTTCGTTGTCGCGCGGCCGGGAGCCGAAGGCGACGGCCGGCAGCTCGTTGCCGATCGAGGTGATGTGCTGCAGCTCGACCTTGCCGCCCTGGGCGGCATAGGTCTTGGCGCGTTCGGAATTGGCGATCACCCGGCCCTGGTGGTCGAGGATGTAGGACAGCGTGCCGGGACTGATCTTGCGCTCGGAGAGATAGTCGGAAAGCCCGTCGAGCGTGATGTCCGCCGCGGCGACGCCGCGCAGCTCGCCATCGACATAGTAGGGCGCACCGACCGTGAAGCCCACGAGGCCCAGCGCCGCAAATACATCGACGTCGCTCACCGAGAGCTGGCCGCTCTGCTGCGCAGTCCGATACCACAGCCGCGAGCGCGGGTCGTAGGAGGTGGTCTGCTCGGAGCTGCCGAGCTCCCGCCGCTCTTTGTCCAGGAACAGGTAGTGGTCGACCGGCGCCGATCCGCGCCGAGGCGTGATCCAGCGGTCGGCATAGGCAGTACCGACCGGCGGCAGCTTGCCCTGGATCTCGACATTGGGATCGATCTGCCGGGCCTGGCGGAACGAGCCGTCGATCAGGCCGACATAGATGCTGATGATGCGGTCGCTGTGCTCGAGGATGCTGAAGAGGTACTTCAGGGAGCGGTTGCTCTCGTAGAAATCAGGCTGCTCGCTGCCGATCGCGGCGGCGCTTCGGACCAGCGATTTGATCGGATCGAACAGGTACTGGATGTTTTCGATCGCCTCGACGCTGAACCGTCCGACCAGCTCGTCGGCATTGTCGCGCGCGATCTTCTCGTTCGACACGAAGTTGACGGCGACGATCGCGAAGAAGACCGGCACCGTCAGCAGAACGAACATCGTCAGGATGCTCGGACGCAGCCGCATGTTTTTCGCGAAGAGGCTTGGCATTTGCGCGGCGAGGAACGTCCTGGAGGGCGGTCCCGACACTATAAATGACCGACGATTCAGCGTCCACGCTCTCGCCGCCGCCGGTAGAATGCCGATTCTAAAGCGGCGGGCGCTTCAGATGCCAGTCTGTCTGCTGCTGATAGGCGTGTCCCGCCGCGAGAATGGGACCTTCATCGAAGGCTTTGGCGACGATCTGAAAACCCACGGGCATACCGTCTGCCGTCATCCCTCCGGGCAGGGTCAATGTCGGGTGGCCGCTGAGATCGAACGGCGCCGTGTAGCGCAGCCGGCCCGCGACGGCTTCGGGATCGCGACCCGCCGACAGCAAGGCCTCGGTCGACCACACGGCCCTGGCCATCACCGGCATGAGAAGCAGATCGACCGACGCCAGCAGCTTGTTGAGTTCGCCGGTCAATGCCGCGCGTCGAAGCTGCATCTTCGCTAAGTCGGTCGCGGAAAGACGCAGACCCTGGTCGAGCAGGCCGGACAGGACGGGACCGTACTCGCTCGCACGCGACGGATAAGTGGCTTCGTGCGCCACCGCGGCCTCGATGCCACAGAGCGGCACCCAGTCGCGCGAGCCCTGGTCGAAGCTGGCTGGCAGCACAACATCGACGATGGTCGCACCCGCTTTCCTGAACGCCGCAACGGCGCCCTCGAGCGCGCGCTGCGCATCGGCGTCGATCCCGTGCATGTTGGTGGCGAGACCGATCCGCTTGCCGCGCACGCCGGCCTCGATGCAAGCCGCATAATCGGGCACCGGCAGGCTGACCGCCGTGGGGTCCGCCTCGTCCACACCCGCGATCACGCCAAGCACGATCGCCGCGTCGAGCGCGCTGCGCGTCATCGGTCCGATATGGTCGAGCGATTCGGCGAGCGGAAAGACGCCGGCGCGACTGACGCGGCCCCAGGTCGGCTTGAGGCCCGACAGGCCGTTCATGGTCGAGGGGAAGCGGATCGAGCCGCCGGTATCGGACCCCAGGGACGCGAAGCAAAGGCCTGCGGCCGTGGCCGCGCCGGAGCCCGACGACGAGGAGCCCGTCCAATAGGCGGCGTTCCAGGGATTGAGCGGCGCCGGAATGGTCGGATGATGCGCGCCATAGGCGCCCTCGGTCATCTGCAGCTTGCCGAGGATGACGGCCCCCGCCTCCTTCAGCCGCGTCACTACGGTGGCATCGGCGGACGGCACGTTGGCTCGATGAATCGCCATGCCCGCCGCGGTGGCGACGCCCTCGGTGTTGCAGAGGTCCTTGACCGCGATCGGCACGCCATGCAGCGGCCCGCGCGAGGTGCCTGCGGCGGTCTCGGCGTCGAGGCGCGCGGCATCAGCCAGCGCACGATCGGCGGTCAACGTCGCGTAGCTTTTGAGCTTGGGATCGATCTCGCCGATGCGGTCCAGCATCGCCCCGGTCAGTTCGACGGACGACAGCTTGCGCGCCTTCAGGCGCCGCGCGACCTCGTCGAGCGACAGATAGTGCAGGTCGGATGGCATGCGGACTCCCTCACAGCGATTTGTCCATGACCTGGATAATCTCGCCGCGATAGTCGCGCTGCTCAAGCGCCTTCCAGCCCAATCCCTCGTAGAGCGAAGGGGCGGTGCTGGTGAAGAGATAGAGACGGTCGTAGCCGATGCGCCGCGCCGCATCCTCGACGGTGCGAACCAGCGCCGAGGCTATGCCTTTCTTGCGATGCTCGACCGGTACATAGACGCTGGCGAGCCAGGGATTGCGCGGATCGCCTTCGAGGTCGTCGAAGATCAGCGAGGCCGTGCCGACGATTCCGTCATCCTCGCCGAGGGCGACGAAGACGATCGGCGCGCGATCGACATTCATCGAACCCTGAATCTCGGCCCGGCGCAGATCGATCGTCTGGCCGGGATTGAGATGCCCCCACTCGTCGAAGCCCCAGACCGAAACCTGCTCGGCAAGATCAGGGCGTTCGACGAGGGGGACGATTCTCATGTTTAGTCGGCAGCCTTAAGATTGACCGCAGCCGACCGGCCGCGCTCGGTGGCAATTTCGTAGCCGATCTTCTGGCCTTCGTTAAGCCCGTTCATGCCCGAGCGCTCCACCGCGCTGATGTGGACGAACACGTCCTTGCCGCCATCGTCCGGCTGGATGAAGCCAAATCCCTTGGTTCCATTGAACCACTTGACGGTGCCTGTAGCCATGTCTCTCTCCTGGGGCAATTTAACGAGCAAGCAAATGCGCGCTGGCGGAGCGCTCGCTGCTACCGCCTTCGACAACCGGGAATTTGGGTGAAAGCTCGGGGAAGAGTCCGTGGCCGCGGTGGGCTCGGCTGCCAAAGCATGGCCAAGTTCGTGAGTCGTAGGATCGCACATGAGGAACGCAACGCCGCCACCTCAGAATGGCTGCGCCTCTTCCTTCACATTGTTGCGCCTATCTTCCACGGCTCAAACTCGTCGTCCCCGATGCCCAAAACTTCCGATTTGGTTTTCTGGCCCGAGGCCGTGGCGAGAATAAGGTCGAAGATGCGGCGGCCGTTTTCCTGGATCGTCTCCTCGCCGTCGACGATCGTTCCGCAGTTGATGTCCATGTCGTCCGTCATTCGCCGATAGAGCGAGGTATTCGTCGCAAGCTTGAGCGAGGGCGTCGGCTTGCAGCCGAAGACACTGCCGCGGCCGGTCGTGAAACACAGGACATTGGCGCCTCCGGCGACCTGCCCCGTTGCCGACACCGGATCGTAGCCCGGTGAATCCATATAAACGAAGCCCTTCGCGGTGATCGGCTCGGCATATTTGTAGACGTCGACGAGATTCGTCGTGCCGCCCTTCGCAACCGCACCCAAGGATTTTTCGAGGATGGTCGTGAGACCGCCGGCCTTGTTGCCGGGCGACGGGTTGTTGTTCATTTCACCGCCGGTGCGGGCACAATGATCTTCCCACCAGCGAATCCGCTCGACGATCTTCTCGCCGACTTCCTTGCTGACGGCACGCCGCGTCAGGAGATGTTCCGCACCGTAGATTTCCGGCGTTTCGGACAGCACGGCGGTACCGCCATTGCGTACCAGCAGGTCGACCGCCGCGCCCAGCGCGGGATTGGCCGAGATCCCGGAATAGCCGTCCGAGCCACCGCACTGCAGCGCGAGGATCAGTTCACTCGCCGGAATCGGCTCGCGCTTCACGGCGTTGGCGTCGGGCAGGATCTCTTTCAGGAACCCGACGGCACGATTCACTGTCTTCGAGACACCGCCCTCGTCCTGGATCGCCATCGGGATGAGCTTCGGCCCTTCCTTGAGGCCCTCTGCATTCATCAGCCCGGAAATCTGGTTGGTCTCGCAGCCGAGCCCCAGCACCACGACCGCCGCCATGTTGGGATGCTTCGTGTAACCCGCGAGCGTGCGGCGCAGCACGTCCATCTCGAGGCCCGACGCGGCCATGCCGCAACCGCCCCCGTGGGTCAGCGGAACGATGCCGTCGATGTTCGGGAATTCCTCGAGCAGCGGCGCGAGACGCGACGCGATCATCCGACTGGTCGCCGCCGAGCAGTTCACCGTCGTCACGATGCCGATGTAGTTGCGCGTCGCGGCGCGGCCGTCGGCCCGGCGATAGCCCTGGAAGGTGGCAGGCGGCACGATGAAGTCGGTGGGATGGGCGTCGGTACAGAACGCATAGTCGCGCTCGAAGTCGCCCATGACGCAGTTGTGCGTATGGATGTGTGCGCCGGGCCCAAGATCCTCGGTCGCGAAGCCGATGATCTGGTTGTACTTGCGCAGCGGCTCGCCCTTCTTCACCGACCTGGTGAGGATCTTGTGACCGGGCGGCACGCGCGTCGCCGCCGCGACCTCACCCTCGACCTTGGTTCCGGGCAGGATGTCCATGCGCGCCACGACGACGTTGTCGGAAGCGTGCAGGCGAATGGTGAGCGGGGCCGTCATCGTTGTTTCCTCCTGGGTCGTCGCCCCCGGGGCAACCTTCCCCCGCGCGACATTCCTCGGAAGACCTTAGTACGGCGCCAGCCTGCGGCAACTGCTTCCTTCCCAGACAAGGACCAGAACCGAAAACGGGGCGCCGAAGCGCCCCGTTTCCGTCGATTCACGACCACCTACTGATGGCGGCGCTTGTTGTTGATCGGGTCGACGGCGTTCGGGATGCCGTCGCGATCCTTGTCGCCCCAGGCCTGGTTGGGGCGGTTGTCGTGGCGGTCGACTCGGTCGGGGATACCGTCGCCGTCCCTGTCCCAGCGGCTGGCCTGATAGCGCCAGCGCTCGCGGCCGTTATCGGAGTAGCGCTCCCAGCGATCGGGAACGTAGCGATATCCGGGGCGGGCTTGCTGCCAGGTACCGGGCGTCCAGACATACTGGTCGTTCACCAGCCTGTAGGCGCCGGGCGCCCACACGTAACCGGGACGCGGCGCCGGTACGGCCTCGTAGGGCGGCGGCGGCGGTGCCGAGCCGAAGGTGATGGTCACCTGGGCGTTGGCGGGCTGAAAGGGAGCCATCGCCACTGTCGCGGTGGCGAGCGTCGCAGCCGCGGCGAGAGTCGTGAGAGCAATTCGCTTCGACATTTTCTGCCTCCGTTCCGCGCGGCATCGTCCGCGCCACGGTTGACATTACGCAGCCGGCCGTTGCGACGTTGCCTTTACACTCGGGGAATTCCGGCGCGCATTCGGCCGCTTTTTCGTCACCGCGTCAGGTTCCGCCGAGAAGCAAAAGGATCACGCCGGCGACACTCACCATGATTCCAAGCAGTCCGATCGCGTGGAGCTGTTCGCCGCGCAGGAATATCCAGCTCAGCACCACACCGATGAGCGGAAAGAGCGCGACCAGCGGCGCGACGACCGTGATCGAGCCCAGCCCGAGCGCCGCATAGAGAAGGAAGGTCGCGCTGCCATTGGCGAAGCCGACACCCAGGAACCACAGCACGCCGCTGCGCATCGCCGGCCCTTCCCTCAGCGCGCGGCGACCGACAAGCGAGACGATCACCACCGTCGACAGAGCGTAGCCGATCGCCGCGGCGGCCAGAGGCTCGGGCCACAAGGTCAGTCCCATCTTGATTGCGGGCTGTATCGCCCCGCGCACCAGGGCCGCAGCGAGCGGCAAGCCGAGTACCCAGACCGACCAGTGACGCCCGCCGGTGCCGCCGCGCAGCGCCAGCAGAGCCACGCCCCCCACCACCATGGCGAGGCCGGCCAGTTGCAACAGGCCGAGATGTTCGCCCAGGAACAGCACCGCGCCCAGCACGGCGAAGATCGGTGTCACGTTGCCGACCGCGCCCGCGACCGCCGGCCCCAGCCGCTCGTTCGAGCGCACCGAGAGGATCGAGACCACGACGGGGAAGATGCAGCCGACGCCTGCGAAGATCAGCGCCGCATCGAGATTGAAGGTGCTCCAGTCGACGAACACGAAAGCGGCCAGCCAGGCCACCACCAGCGCCCCGCCGATGGAATAGAGGGGCGAGCGCCAGGACGGCATGGTCCGTAGCCCGAACTGGGTCAGGATCAGCGCCAGGGCGAAGCAGAATGCCGCACCCAGCGCCAGGAGCGTGGGGGCAAGGTTGGCCGTGCCGCTCATCGTCTGCTATGTCCGCCCGCTTCGAGGACGGACGAGGGAAAAATGGACACGCTCACCTACTGGAACGGCACGTGGCACGAGGGCAACCCGGCAATCCTGGGCCCGCGCGACCACGCCTTCTGGCTGGGCTCCATGGTATTCGACGGCGGGCGCGCCTTCGAGGGCTGCGGCCCCGACCTCGACCTCCATGCGGAACGCGTCGTGCGATCGGCGCGGGCGATCGGCCTGAACCCGAGCCAGACGCCGGAAGAGATCCTGAAGCTGATGCACGAGAGCGTCCGCCGCTTCGGCCCCAAGGCCGAACTCTACGTCCGGCCGATGTTTTGGGCCGGCAAGGGCGGCGCCGGGCCGATCTCGGTCGACCCCGACTCCGCGCAGTTCCTGCTCTGCACCTATGTCTCGCCGATGCGCGCCGGCACGCCTCTCACCCTCGGCCTCTGCCGCTCGATCCGCCGGCCCGCACCCGAGACCGCGCCGACCGACGCCAAGGCGAGCTGCCTCTATCCCAATTCCTCGCGCGGCGTCGCGGAGATGCTGAAGCGCGGCTTCAACAACGGTGTCGTGTTGGACCCGCTGGGCAACGTGGCGGAGACCTGCAGCTCCAACATCTTCCTCGCCCGCAACGGCGTGGTCGCGACGCCGGTGCCGAACGGAAGCTTCCTGGCCGGTATCACGCGGCTGCGCACGGTGAAGCTGCTGCGCTCGGCCGGCATCACGGTCGAGGAACGCACCATTACCCCGGCCGAACTCGACGATGCCGACGAGATCTTCACCACCGGCAATGCCGGCAAGGTCCAGCCGGTCAGCCGCTACGAGAGCCGCGACCTGCAGCCCGGCCCGATCGCCGCCCGCGCCCACGACCTCTACATCGCCTTCGCCCGAACGCAGCGCGTGATCTGACGGGTTGCCGGCCGGGCGCCGCGCTTGCAGGACGGTCGCGAATCGATGACTGTCCGGCCATGAATTCCGAGCAGCGCGACCCCAGCTTCCTTGCCGGCGGCGGCGAGATGGGCGCGTTGATGCGCGCCCATGACTGGTCGTCCTCGC
The DNA here is from genome assembly GCA_021732965.1 of Reyranella sp. Classification (GTDB taxonomy): domain Bacteria; phylum Pseudomonadota; class Alphaproteobacteria; order Reyranellales; family Reyranellaceae; genus Reyranella. Next base: position 7,246 of record JAKFVZ010000274.1, on the reverse strand, counting down.
CGCTCGGCCCGCCCGAAGGCTGGCCCCAGTCGCTGCGCACGGCGGTCCGCCTGATGCTGAACTGCGGTCACCCGATTTACATCTTTTGGGGACCCGATCTGCTCTGCTTCTACAACGATGCCTACCGTCAATCGATCGGCCCTGAACGGCATCCGTCCTCGCTCGGCCAGCCCGGACGCACGGTCTGGGACGAGATCTGGCCAATCATCGGGCCCCAGATCGACCAGGTCATGGCGGGTCGCGGGGCCACCTGGCACGAGAACCACCTCGTGCCTATCACGCGCAACGGGCGGCGCGAGGACGTCTATTGGACCTACAGCTACAGCCCAATCGACGACGCCGACGCGCCCTACGGCGTGGGAGGCGTGCTGGTGGTGTGCAGCGAAACCACGAAGAAGGTCCTGACCGAGCAGCGACTCATGGCCGAGGTCGAGCGCCAGCGCCGCATGTTCCAGAAGGCGCCGGGCTTCATCGCCGTGCTGACCGGCCCCGACCATGTCTATGAATACGTGAACGAAGCCTATGTCGCGATCGCCGGCCAGCGCGACTTCATCGGTCGCAGCGTGCGCGAGGTGCTGCCCGAACTCGAGGGCCAGGGCTTCTACGAACTGCTCGACCGCGTCTACAGCACCGGCGAACGGTACGTCGCCCAGGCGATGAAGGTCCGGCTCGCGACCGATTCCAGCACCCGGTACATCGATTTCGTTTACGAACCGATGCGCGACGAGGCGGGTGCCGTATACGGAATCTTCGTCAGCGGCCACGACATCACGGGGCGCCGGATTGCAGAGTTGCAGTCGCTCCTGAACGAGGAGTCGCTGCGTCTCACGACGGAGGCGGCAGAGATCGGGATCTGGGACGTCGATTTCGTCACCAACACGCTGACCTGGTCGCCGCGCACCAAGGCGATGTTCGGCTTCTCGCCCGACGCGGTCTGCACGCTGGACGATTTCTACGCGGGCCTTCATCCCGAGGACCGGGACGCCACGACCCGGGCATTCGGCGCAGCCCTCGATCCAGCCGTTCGCGCGACCTACGACGTCCAGTACCGCACCGTCGGGCATGACGACGGCGTGGTGCGCTGGATCGCAGCCAAGGGCAAGGGGCTGTTCGACGCCGAGGGCAAATGCTACCGCGCGGTCGGCACCGCCATCGACATCAGCGCGGCCAAGCTCGCCGACGCCCGTCATGCCTTCATGCTCGAACTGAGCGACGCGCTGCGCGGCAGCGACACCGATGCCGCGCTCGACAAGGCCTGTGCCCTGATGGGCCGTTTCTTCGGCGTATCGCGCGTGGGCTACGGCCATCTCGATCCGGTCGAGGATGTGTTCGACTATTCCGTGTGCTGGACCGACGGGCGCGCACAGCCGCTGCTCGGCCGGGTTCCCGCGCACGCCTTCGGCGTCAAGATCGTGAACCGGCTCGGTGCGGGCCAAACCGTCGTGGTGGACGACATCCAGACCGATCCCTTGAGTGACGAGGAAGAGACTCGCGCCACCGCCCGCGCCGTCGACACCCGCGCCATCCTCGTCGTTCCCTTCGTGCGGGCCGGCCGCCTGCGCACCATCGTCTATCTCAACGACCGCCCGGTCCGTCACTGGCAGCCCGGCGAGATCGCCTTCATGCAGGAGGTCGCCGAGCGCACCCGCCAGGTGATCGAACGCGGCGAGGCCGAAGCAGCGTTGCGCGCCTTGAACGCCACGCTGGAGGCGCGGGTCGAGGCCCGCACCGCCGAACTGCGCGCGGCCGAGGAAGCGCTGCGCCAGTCGCAGAAGATGGAGGCGATCGGCCAGCTCACCGGCGGCATCGCCCACGACTTCAACAACCTGCTGCAGGGCATCACCGGCAGCCTCGACCTCGTGCAGCGCCGCATCGGCCAGGGGCGACTGGGCGATCTCGACCGTTTCATCAGCGGCGCCATCGGTTCGGCCAACCGCGCCGCCGCCCTCACCCATCGGCTGCTCGCTTTCTCCCGCCGCCAGCCGCTCGATCCGCGACCCGTGCGCGTCAATCCGCTGATCGGCTCGATGGAGGAGCTGCTGCGGCGAACCCTCGGCGAGCGCATCGACCTCAACCTTGGCCTCGCCGACGGGCTTTGGCTCACGCGCTGCGACGCCAACCAGCTCGAATCGGCCATCCTCAATCTCGCGATCAACGCGCGGGACGCCATGCCGGCCGGCGGCCGGCTGGTGATCGAGACGCGGAACCGGCACATCGGCGAGGCCGAAGCCGCGGCGCATGCGGATCGGCCAGCCGGCGACCATGTCGACATTTCCGTCGTCGATACCGGTACCGGCATGGATGCCGAAACGATCGCCCGCGCCTTCGAACCGTTCTTCACCACCAAGCCGATGGGCCAGGGCACCGGCCTCGGCCTCTCCATGATCTACGGCTTCGCGCGCCAGTCCGGAGGCTATGCCTGGATCGACAGCGCCGTGGGTCGCGGCACGACAGTGCATCTCTGCCTGCCCCGCTTCGAGGGCGAAGCCGATGCCGAAGATGCTGCGGGCGCAGCGGCCGGGGACGCCGCCATCGAAACCGGCGAGACCGTCCTGGTGATCGAGGACGAGCCGGTGGTCCGCAATCTCGTAGTCGAGGTGCTGGAGGATCTCGGCTACCGCGCCATCGAAGCGGTGGACGGGCCGGGCGGCCTCGAGATCGTGCAGTCGGCGCAGCGCATCGACCTGCTGATCACCGACGTCGGACTGCCGGGATTGAACGGCCGCCAGGTGGCCGATGCCGCCCGCGCGCTGCGGCCCGACCTGAAAGTCCTGTTCATGACCGGCTATGCGGAGAATGCCGCGCTGGTCTTTGGCGCGCTCGATGCCGGCATGACCGTCATCACCAAGCCCTTCACCATGGACGCACTGGCGACGCGCGTCCGCGAGATCATCGAGGCCTAGACAATGGACCAGCCGAACGCTTCAGTCGCCGAGCTCCCCCTCGCCCGCTTCCTGGCGCGCTGCCATGCGGAGTTCTCCAGAGACCAGGGCGGCGAGATCGCCTCGTACATTCCCGAGCTCGCGCTCGCCAATCCGGCTCACTTCGGCATCGCCGTCACCACGGTCGACGGCTACGTTTACGAGATCGGTGACAGCACGGTCGAGTTCACGATCCAGTCGATCTCCAAGGCCTTCGTGTTCGCCCTCGCGCTGGAAACGGTCGGCGCCGAGCGCGTCGAATCGATCGTGGGCGTCGAGCCAAGCGGCGACGCCTTCAATTCCATCCGGCTGGGCTCGGACAACCGGCCCTTCAATCCGATGGTCAATGCCGGCGCGATCGCCTGCACCGGCCTGATCTGCGAACGCGAGCAGGATGGCGCCTTCGACTGGCTGCTGCAGGCGCTGAGCCGCTTTGCAGGACGCCGGCTGGAGGTCGACGAGCCCACCTTCCGATCCGAGCGCGAATCCGGCGACCGCAACCGGGCCATCGCCTATCTCCTGCGCAACCACGGCGTCCTCCAGGGCGATGTCGACCAGGTTCTCGACGTCTATTTCCGCCAGTGCGCCCTGCGCGTCTCGGCGCGGGACCTGTCCGTCATGGCGGCGACGCTCGCGCACAAGGGCCGCAATCCATTGACCGGCGAGCAGGTCGTCTCATCCTACGCCGTGGCGCGGACGCTCTCGGTCATGACCAGCTCGGGCATGTACGATTCGGCCGGCCGCTGGGTTTATCGCGTCGGCATCCCAGCCAAGAGCGGCGTGGGCGGCGGCATCGTGGCGTCCCTGCCCTCGCAGCTCGGCCTCGGCACCTACTCGCCCCTGATCGACGACCAGGGCAACAGCATCCGCGGCCTGCGGACCTGCGAGGCGCTGTCGACGCATTTCGGACTGCACATGCTCAACCGCGTCGGCGACGTGCGGACCTGCATCGCCGCCAGCTACGACGTGGGCAGCGTTTCGTCGCGCCGCAGCCGGCCGCCGCGCGAGCAGGCCATCCTGGAAGCGCATCACGGCGACGGCGCGATTCTCGAACTGACCGGCGCGCTCAGCTTCGGCAACATCGAGTATCTCTCGCGGCGCATCCGCACCCTTCGCTCGGGCCTACGCTATCTCATCGTGGATTTCCGCCGTGTGCCGTCCGTCAGCGAGGCGTCGCTGCGGCTGCTGGCCGACGTCCTCGACGATCTCGCGCAGGGGAATGTCGAGGTGGTGTTCAGCGGCATTCCTCGCGGAACGCCGATCGAGCAGTCGCTCTCCGAATGGCTGCCCGACCGGCCCGGCGTGCGCAGCATCGGACTCCTCGACGAAGCCATCGAATGGGCCGAAGACCGCATCATCCACAGCGAGACCGGCGATCTCGAACTCGAGCAAGCGGCCGATCTTTCCGAACAGGAACTGCTGAGAGGACTGGACGCCGCGGAGATGGCGGCGCTCGCGGAACTGCTGGTCGAGCGGGACTATCGGACGGGCGAGCGGCTGATCTCGGCCGGCGAACCCGCCGCGTCGCTGATGTTCGTGGCCAGCGGCATCGTCAGCGTCCGGCTGCAGAGCGGCGTGCGCCTCGCCACCCTGTCCGCGGGCATGGCGGTCGGCGAGATGGCCCTGCTCGAGACGGCACGATCGGCGGATGTCTGGGCCGATACAAGGGTGACCTGCCTCGAACTGGCGCTCGACGCCTTTGCCCGCTTCCGCGCCAGCCATCCCCGCGCCGGCGAGAGGATCATGGCCAACCTCGCCCGCCTGCTCGCCAAGCGCCTGATCGTCGCCAACAACAAGATCGAGGTGCTGGCCTCCTACTGAGGCGCGAGGGCCGCCGCCTCGGCCCGGATGCGGATCCACATCATCGCCGCGTTGAGAACCGTGAAGACGAGACCGAAGGGCGCTAGGCCGAAGGCAAGAGGCAGGACGAGGATCTCGCCTGCCACCACCCAGTAGTTCGGGTGCGAGACGAAGCGATAGGGGCCACGCCTCACCAGGGGTTCGCCCGGCAGGACGACGATGCGCGTGGTCCAGCGGCCGCCCAGCGAAGCGATCACCCAGACTCTCCCCAGTTGCAGGACGACGAAGACGCCAAGCCACGCGAGGTTCACGTGCTGCCCGGCGGGCGCGCGAAGGACGGCGAAGTACCAGAGGCCCAGCAGCCACGCCGCATGCATGGCCACGATCAGCGGATAGTGCGCCGCTCCGACCTCGCGCCCGCCGCAGGCCAGCAGCCGCTTGGTATTGCGGCGCGCCAGCACGAGTTCACCCAGACGCTGCGCCGTGACCAGTGCCAGGATGACGGCCGCCCAGCTCATCGCCTCGCACTCACGCGGCGCGAACCAGGGACAGGCAACTGCAGGTGAAGCCGGGGCCCAGCGCCGTCAGCACCGTGCGGCTCGGAAGCCCGGCGGCCACGAGCCGCTCCAGGACGAAGAGCACGGTGGGGGCCGACATGTTTCCATACTGGCGCAGCACCTCACGTTCGTGATCGAGCACCCCCGCCGCGAGCCGCAGCGTGGCCTCCAGCGCCGTGATCACCTTGGCGCCCCCCGGATGGCAGGCGAAGCGATCGACCGAGGCGCGCGCCACGCCGAGACGGGACAGGATGCCATCGACCGCCGGCCCGACCTGCTGCTCGGCGAAGGGCGGGATCGAGCGGTCGAACACGACGCCCAGCCCGGTCGGGTCGACCTTCCAGCCCATGATGTCGAGCGTGTCCGGCCACAGATGCTCGCCCGCACCTTCGATGCGCGCGATACCTTCTTCGCCCGCGCCGGCACGCACCACGCAGGCCGCAGCGCCGTCGCCGAAGAGGGCGGTTGCGACCATGTTGGCCGGCGTCAGCTGATCCATGCGGAACGCCGCCGTACAGATCTCGATCGCCACGAACAGGACGGTCGCGCCGGGCCGCGCGGACGCCAGGCGGCCGGCGAGCGCCAGCCCCGAGACGCCGCCCGCGCATCCAAGACCGAACACCGGCACGCGCTCGACATCGGGGCGGAACCCCATGCGGCGCGCCGCGCGTGCTTCGAGACTGGGCGTGGCGACACCGGTCGAGGAGATCGTGACGATCGTGTCGACATCGGACGCGGCGCATCCCGCCGCCGCAAGCGCGCGAGTCGCGGCCTCGACGAACAGCTCGTGGGCGCCCTCGAGATAGGCCGCGTTGCGCTCCGGCCAACCCAATGTCGACAGGTACCAGTCGAGCGGCATCACCGTGTGTCGTGCTTCGATGCCCGACGTGGTGAAGACCGGCGCCATCCGCTCGAAGGCGGCGTAGCGGTGCGCAAAGATTCCGCGCGCTGCCTCGGCCGCCTCGGTCTGCAGGAGACGATGCGGCGGCAACGCGTGGGCGACGGACAGCAGGGCGACGTCAGGAGGCAATGGATGATCCTTCACCGCATAACACCCCGGCCGCGCCGAAGTTCAAAGTCACGTTTTCCTGACGGCGGATCGGTGCTAGGCAGCGAAGGACGAAATCCCGCCTGACGCCACGCCGGAGGACGCCATGGCCGCCTCATACGATCTGATCGTCCGCAACGGTACCGTGATCGACGGCACGGGCAGCGAACCGCGCGACGCCGACGTCGCGGTGCAGGCTGGTCGCATCGCCGCGGTCGGTCGCATCGACGGCAGCGGCCGCGAGGAGATCGATGCCCGGGGACTGACGGTAACGCCGGGCTTCGTCGACATCCACACGCACTACGACGGACAGGTGACCTGGGACGACCGCTTCTCGCCCTCGTCGGGCCATGGCGTGACGACGGTGCTGATGGGCAATTGCGGCGTCGGCTTCGCGCCCTGCCGGCCGCAGGATCGCGACACGCTGATGAACGTCATGGAAGGCGTCGAGGACATTCCCGAGCTGGTCATGCGCGAGGGCGTGCCGTGGAACTGGCAAAGCTTTCCCGACTATCTCGAGGCGTTGTCGAAGCGGCAGTGCGACATCGACTTCGCGACGCAGGTGCCGCATGCCCCGCTGCGCGTCTTCGTGATGGGCCGCCGCGGCGTCGACCGCGAGCCTGCGACGGCGGCGGACATGGCGGAAATGGCCAGGCTGGTGGAGGAAGGGCTCGACGCCGGCGCGCTGGGCTTCTCGACCTCGCGCTCGCTGTTCCATCGCACGCCCGACGGCGCCCTGACGCCGACCATCACCGCGGGCGAGGAAGAGCTGGCGGCGATCGCGCGCGGCATGCGCCGGGCCGGCAAGGGCGTCATCCAGCTCCTCGACGACTTCCAGGACACAACGGCCGAAGGCGCCACCGAGTTCGCCATGCTGCGCCGGCTGGTCGAACTGTCGGGACGTCCCCTCTCCTTCACCC
>JAKFVZ010000499.1 GCA_021732965.1 Reyranella sp. | reverse complement strand
TTCGTCCGAATAGAAGAAATCGTACGCGCTGCGCTGATGGCCGAAGAATAGCCAGTTGCGGCCGGGCGCCTTGGTGGCCTGCCGGTCGTGCAGGAATGCGCGGAACGGCGCGATGCCAGTGCCGGGTCCGACCATGATGGCCGGCATCGTATCATCGGCCGGCGGCGCGAAGCCGTGACTCTTCTGCACGAACACCGGGATGACGTCCCCCGGCTTGGCAAAGTCGGCGAGATAGCAGGAGCCGATCCCGGTCCGGGTCCTGTCCTTGGTATCCCACCGCACCGCCGATACGGTCAGATGGACTTCGCGCGGATGAGCCTTGGGCGACGAGGCGATCGAGTAGAGACGCGGCTGCAGCCGGTCGAGCGACTTCAGCAGGCCGGGCAGCGACGGCGAGACCGACGGGAACGCGTGCAGGAGATCGAGGAGATCGGCCTCGGCCAGTTCCGGCGGCCCCTCGCCTGCGGCCAGCGCCTGGAGCTTCAACGCCTCCTCGCCGTCGAACGCCCGGTTCGCCAGGAACAGCATGCACTCGTCGCTCGGCCGGGCGATGTCGACCTTGCTCAGCAGGGCCTGCCGCAGCGGCAGCGCCTCGTGGTCGACGCCGACCATCTCCTCGCCGGTGGCGCCGAGGCGATCGAGCACCGCCTGCACGAGCTGCGGATTCTTGCGGGCGAAGACGCCCAGGCTGTCGCCCGCCTCGTAGGTGACGTCGCTCGCCGAGAGATCGAGCACGACGTGCCGCACGTCCTTCTCGGACCCGGCGCGGTTCAGCGGATGGGCATCGACCAGCGTCGCAAGCGCCGGCCGGTCGCGCGAGAAGCCGACCTGGCCGGTGGACTTCACCGAAGGCGCCGCGACGGCCGAACCGTTGCGCAGCGGTTCGAGCGCGGCGACGAGTTCCTTCACCTTGCGCTGGGTTTCCTTGCCGCCCGGGACGCAACGGCCCATGTCGGGCTCGGCGCCGGACCACACGGCTTCGGCATAGGTCTGGCAGAGATAGCCGCACTGGCCGCAGTCGAGCTGGGCCATCGCGGCCATGAGCTGGCGCTCGGGCTTTTTATCCTTCGCGAGCTCGAGCCGTTCGCCAAGCGACAGCGCCGCATCGTGCCAGGGGAAATCTTCCGGCTCGGCGGCTTCCGTCACCGTCTCATCCGCACCGCTTCCATTGACGCCGAGATAGGCGGCGAAGAAACCGTTCAGCCAGGCGCGCTGCTCCGTCGAGAAGGGCGCGTTCTCGGGGACGATCTGCGGGAGGGGCGCGAGGGCATTCATGCAGCGAGCGCCAGGACAGGGGCGCGCTCGGCCAGATCGCGCAGCGCGGCGATCTCGTGGCGGCGACAGAATTCGAAGAACGATTCCGTCGTGGACTCCCGGTGCGCCAGATAGGCGGTCAGCAATCTTTCGAGGAGCGGCGGCAGATCGTCGAAGGCGACGGAGGTCGCGTATTCGCGCGCCATCGCCTGCTCGGCGGTCGCCGCGGCGCCGCCACCGATGAAGACGTGATAGCCCTCGACGCTGTCCTCGCCGCGCTCGACCCGGGCCGCGATCAGGCCGATGTCGCCGACATAGTGCTGGGCGCAGGAATGATGGCAGCCGGTCAGGTGGATGTTGATCGGCGTGTCGATGGCCACGCGCAGCTCGAGATGGTCGGCCAGCTTCAGCGCATGGCCCTTGGTGTTCGAGGCCGCGAACTTGCAGCCGGCATTGCCGGTGCAGGCCACCAGGCCGCGACGCAGGGCGCTCGCCTCGACGCCGAGACCGAGGGCGGCGAGAGCGGCTATGCAGACGCCGACGTCACGATCAGCCACGTCGGAGATCAGCAGGTTCTGCCAGACCGTGAGCCGGATTGTGCCGCTGCCGAAACGGTCCGCGATCCCGGCGATGCCGCGCATCTGCTCCGAGGTCAGGCGGCCGACCGGCAGGACGGGGCCGAGATAGTTGCGGCCGGCCTGCTTCTGGGGATGCACGCCGATATGGCCGTGCTTGTCGGCCAGCCTGCGCGGCGCCACCTGCGCACCGGCCGCGCGCCGCAACTTGCCGCCATGTTCCTTCTCGACCTCGGCCACGAAGGCCTCGCGACCCATGCGGTCGATCACGTATTTCAGCCGCGCCTTCTGGCGGTTGGTGCGGTCGCCGTGGATCGCGAAGGCACGCCCCACGGCGCCAGCCACCGTCACGCATTCCTCGGGCTTCAGCAGAATTCCGGTCTCGAAGGCGAAGTCGAGATGACCCGTGATGCCGCCCAGCTGGAGGCGGAAATAGATGCCGGGCTCGAAACCCGCGCCGCCCGTGACCTCGGTTGCGACGAAGCCGATGTCATTGGTGTCCTCCAGCACCGGCACGCGCCCGCCGCCGTCGAAGGCGATGTTGAACTTGCGCGGCAGGCCGTACATCTCGCGATGATTGAGAATGTAGTGATGCATGGCGCGGCACAGGGGCCGCGTATCGTAGAGTTCCTGCGGGTCGATGCCGGCCGTCGCGCTGCCGGTGATGTTGCGGATGTTGTCGGCGCCCGAGCCGCGCGCCGTGAGGCCGAGATCCTGCACGGCGAGCAGCAGGTCGACCGCGGCCTGCGCGGGTATCTCGCGGATCTGCAGGTTGGCGCGCGTCGTCACGTCGGCGTAGCCGCCACCGAAGGCATCCGCCGCATCGGCCAGGCCGCGCATCTGCCAGGCGTTCAGGATCCCGTTGGGCATGCGCAGCCGGCACATGAAGGAATTCTCGGCCGGCGCGACGAAGAAAAGTCCGTGATACTTGGTGAGGAAGACGTCGATGCCCTTGGGGAACTGTCCCGCCTCGGCGCGCACCACCATCTCGTCCCAGCGATCGAGCGGATGGCGGGCCCGCTTGGCCGTCTCCTCGGCCACCAGCTTGCCACCCGACGCCACGGCACGGTCCTGCGCGACATGCTGCAGGGCGTCGGGACCTGTAGGCGCACCCGAGGCGCGCGGAGCGAGTTTGTCCGCCGCCTTGCGGGCTTCGATCCCGCTGACGAAACCCTGCAGCCACTGCTTCTGGGCGTCGTCGAACTCTTCTTTCATGCGCCTCCCCATTCAAATGGGGAGGTGTCGGCCGCACAGGCCGACGGAGGGGTCATGATCGCCGCACGGCGCATGACCCCTCCGTCGCCGTATGACGTCGACACCTCCCCCGTTGACGGGGGAGGAAAGCTCTTACGCCGCCGCACGGGCCGGCACCCTGTGACGCGCATAGAGGAATTCGAGCACGGCGGCGCGGCAGCGCGCGTATTCTGGGTCGGTCGCCAGTTCGAGCCGGCGTCGCGGCCGGGCAAGGTCGATCGGCAGGATCTCGCCGATCGTCGCAGCCGGCCCGTTGGTCATCATCACCACGCGGTCGGACAGCAGCACCGCCTCGTCGACATCGTGGGTGATCATCATCACCGTGTTGCCGAGGCGTGCATGGATCTCCATGACGCTGTCCTGCAGATGGGCGCGGGTCAGCGCATCGAGCGCGCCGAACGGCTCGTCCATCAGCAGCACCTTGGGCTGCATGGCGAGCGCGCGGGCGATGCCGACCCTCTGCTTCATGCCGCCCGAGACTTCGTGCGGCCGCTTGTCCTTGGCCTGGGCCATCTGCACGAGTTCGAGATTGTGCATCACCCAATCGTGACGTTCGGCTTTGTTCTTCGAGGAGCCGAACACCTTGTCGACGGCGATGGCGATGTTGCCGTAGACGGTGAGCCACGGCAGCAGCGAGTGGTTCTGGAAGACGATGGCGCGGTCGGGACCCGGATCGTCGACGACCTTGCCTTCGAGGAAGACCTCGCCGTTGGTCGATTTCAACAGGCCGCCCAGGATGTTGAGCAGGGTCGACTTGCCGCAGCCGGAATGGCCGATCAGCGAGACGAACTCGCCCCGCTCGATGCGCAGGTTCACGTCGCGCAGCACTTCCGACGCCATCTGGCCGCGACGGAAGCTCATGCCGATCTGTTCGAACTTCAGATAGGGCTGGGTTGTCATGGTCTTGTTCCTACTGCGCCGAGACGCCGTGCGAGACGAAGTGACCGACCACGGCGATCAGCTTGTCGAGCAGGAAGCCGACGATGCCGATATAGACCAGGGCCACGATGATGTCGGAGATGCGCGAGCTATTCCACGCGTCCCAGATGAAGAAGCCGATGCCGACGCCGCCGATCAGCATCTCGGCCGCGACGATGGCGAGCCAGCTCAGGCCGACGCCGATGCGCAGGCCGGTGAAGATGTAGGGCACCGTGGCCGGCAGCGTGATCTTGTAGAAGACCTCCCACCAGGAGAGCCGGATCACCGCCGCGACGTTGCGATAGTCCTGCGGGATGTTCCGCACGCCCACCGACGTGTTGATGATGATCGGCCAGATCGAGGTGATGAAGATCACGAACAGCGCCGACGGATCGGCATGGCGGAACCCGGCCAGCGACAGCGGCAGCCAGGCGAGCGGCGGCACGGTGCGCAGAACCTGGAAGATCGGATCGAGGCCGCGCATCGCCCAAGTGCTCTGGCCGACCAGCACGCCGAGCGCGATGCCGACCACCGCGGCAAGAGTGAAGCCGATGGCGACCCGCCCGAGGCTCTGGGAAATCTGCCAGAAGGCCCCTTTGTCGACGCCGCCATTGTCGTAGAAGGGGTTGGCGATGAAGTCCCACGCATCCGACACGACTTTGGTCGGCGGCGGCAGGCGCGCGCCGGGCTCCGAGCAGAGGAGCTGCCAGACGAACAGCGTGATCGAGAGCACGATGAGCGGTGGCAGGACCACGCTCGCCACGTGACGCGCCACTTCCAGGGCGCGTTCCATCGCCGGCCGCACAGGCGGCCGGAACGCGACGATCTCCGCCGAGCTCTCGGGAACGGGCGTGGCGACGGCCACCGAGGCGGCGGCCCTTGCTGTGGCCGCCATCACGCCACCTTCTTAATCTGGAGGCTGGCGAGATAGGCCTTCGGATCCTCTGGATCGAAAACCTTACCGTCGAAGAACGTCTCCTTGCCGCGTGACGTGGTCTTCGGGATGTCGGCTTCCGCGGCGCCGATATTCTTGGCCGCGGTGCGCCACAAATCCTCGCGATTGACCTTGCCGATGATCGCCTTGGTGTCGAGGTCCATGGGGAGCTTGCCCCAGCGCTGGTTCTCGGTGAGGAACCAGAGTTCATGACTCTGGTACGGATAGGAGACACCGCCCTTCCAGAACTTCATGAGCTGATCGGAGTTGGCGACCTTGCGACCATCCCCATAGTTGAACTGGCCCTTGATGCGATTGATGATATCCGCGGGCGGCACGTTGAACCACTGGCGCTTGCCGATGATGTTCGCCAATTCTTCCTTGTTCTCCATCTTGTCGCACCACTGTTGGGCTTCCATCACCGCCATCAACATGGCCATCGCTGCTTTCGGGTTCTTGTCGACCCAGTCTGCGCGCATGCCGAGCGACTTCTCCGGGTGGTTCTTCCAAAGCTCGCCGGTCATTGCAGCGGTAAAGCCGATGTCCTGATTGACGAGCTGCTCGTTCCACGGTTCGCCAACACAGAACGCGTCCATGTTGCCGACCTTCATGTTGGCCACCATCTGAGGCGGCGGCACGACAATGGTCGACACGTCCTTGTCGGGATCGATGCCCGCGGCGGCGAGCCAGTAACGAATCCATACGTCGTGCGTGCCGCCCGGGAAGGTCATGGCGCACTTCACTTCCTTGCCGGCGGCCTTCTTCTTGGCGAAGGCCTCCTTGAGAGGCTTGGCGTCGATGGTGACTCCGAGACCCTTGAACTCATTGGAGACCGACAGGCCCTGGCAGTCGTAGTTGAGGCGCGCCAGGATATACATGGGCACTGGCCTGTTCTCGGGCGTCGTGGTCCCGAGCGTGATCTGATACGGCTTGGGCGTCAGGATGTGCGCGCCGTCGATGCCGCCCGAGCCGCCGCCCAGGACGAGATTGTCGCGGGTCGTGCCCCATGAAGCCTGCTTGGCGACGTTGGCCTCGGTAATTCCGTACTTGTCGAAGAGCTTCTTTTCCTTGGCGATGATCAGCGGCGAAGCGTCGGTGAGCGCGATGAAGCCCAGCGTCACCTTGTTGGTCTCGACACCCGCTCCTTGCGCGAAGGCGCCGCCCGGGAAGGAGGCGCGCACGGCGCTCATCAGGGCGGCCGTCGCCGCGACGCCGGAGGCGCTCTTGAAAAGGTTGCGCCGTCCCAGACCCTTGCGGCCGTTGCTAGTCGCCATGATTGCTCTCCTGCTGTTCGAAAGTCGTTGAGGTTTTGATGTTGGTGTCGAACACCGACCCATCGAGAAAACTGTCTGGGCCCATCGCGACCGGCGCGCCGTTGGTCGGCAGGATCCAGGGATCGGAATGCGCACCCTCGACCTTGCGGTCGCCGAGCGGGCACGGCAGGCCAAGCTCGCTGGCGGCGGCGCGGTAGATGTCGCTGCGGAACACGCGGTCCGCGACGGCGCGCATGTCGGGGCGCGGCTCGACCTGGCCCCATCGCACCATCTGCGACAGGTACCAGTCGGCATGGCTGCGCCACGGGAAGTTGGCGAGCTGGCGATGGAAGATGTGGAAGTCCGGAAGACTCAACGAGCGGCCGATCACCTCCGCCGGCACATTGAGGAAGCGCGGCATCGCCAGGATGCGCGCCGCCTCGGGCCGGTTGGCCGGTTCGTCGAGCCAGGCGCCGGCCTCGGTGACGGCCTTCACGAGAGCAATGAGAGTCTTGGGATTGCGCTGGGCCCAGGCCTCGGTCGTGCCGAGGATCTTCTCCGGCATCGAGTCCCAGATCTGCCGGCTGGACGCGGCGATGCGGCCGATGCCGAGGGTCGCGGATTGCTGGTTCCACGGCTCGCCGACGCAATAGCCGTCGATCGTGCCGCCCTAGAGATGCGCCACCATGTGCGGCGGCGGCACGACGGTCAGCCGAACCTCACGGTCAGGATCGATACCGCCCGATGCCAGCCACAGTCGCAGCAGGTGATTGTGCGAGGAATAGGTGAAGACCGACGCCAGCGTGATGGGCGGGCGGCCCTCGCGCGCACGGCGAGCAACGACGGCGGCCAGGGCGCGGGCATCGAGCGGTACGCCGGCCGGGCGATTGGCGCCGACATGTTCGGGCGCAGCGTCCTCGATCTCGCGCCACAGGCCGTTCGACAGCGTGATCGAATTGCCGTTCAGGTGCAGCGTCATGGCCGCGATCATCGGGACGTTGACGCTGTCGATGCCGAGCGTGGTCGCGAGCGGCATCGGCGACAGCATGTGCGCCGCGTCGAGCAGGCCGACCGCGAGCTTGTCGCGGATGTTCGACCACGAGACCTCGCGGCGCAGCTCGACGTCGAGACCGTGACGCTCGTAGAGGCCGAGCACCTCCGCGAACAGCAAGGGCGCGCAGTCGATCAGGGGAATGAACCCCACCCTCACCTTCGGTCGCTCGACTTGTCCCACCAGACTCGACTCCAAAAAAAAGACGCCCCAGGCGGCCGCGATGAAGCGGCCGTGTGGGACGTCGTTGTCCGTAAGGGCAGACCGCCATTGGCCTGCCCGAAATTCAGGAGCCGCCCGTCATTGGGCGCCTCGCCTGTAGTTCAGCAGGAAGCATGCCAACCGCCGAAGTTGCCGCCGCGATCGGCCAAGTGGCTGATCCATCAGTGAAAGTGTCGGAGACCTCGAAAATCACCCCTTTGGGGGCGTGTTATCGAATGCTCGCAAATGCAGCATGGCCGCCAAAGAGGCAGGCAAACCGACTCTTTTGTCATCCTGAGCGCAGCGAAGGATCTCCCGCCTGCTACAGACTCGGTAACGGCTGTCCATATCTGATCGTTCTGCGAGGTCCTTCGCTATCGCTCAGGACGACAAGACAGTCAGAACTTCAGTGCCCGCGCGTAGGTCAGGATGTCCTGGGCCACTTCGCCGATCCGCTTGTTCTGATCCATCGCGAGTTTTCGCAGCACCTTGTAGGCGGCCTCCTCGCCGATGCCCTTCTGCTCCATCAGGAGGCCCTTGGCGCGATCGACAGTCTTGCGTTCCACCAGCGACAGACGCGCCCGCTCGAGCTCCTCGCGCATCGCGTGATAGCGATTGAAGTGTGCGACCGCTACGTCGACGACCGGCTGCACACGGTCCTGCGTCAGGCCCTTCACGACATAGGCGGACACGCCCGCCTCCATGCCTGCCGCGATGATCGCGGGATCGGAGCGATCGGCGAACAGGGCGATGGGACGTGGCTGCTGTTCCGTCGTGCGCCGCAGGTCCTCGATCGCATCACGGCTGGGACTGTCGATGCTGACCACGATGACGTCGGGTTGCAGGACATTGACGCGCGTCGCGAGGTCGTGGGTGCCGTCGAGCCGCGCCAGGAGAACATAGCCGGCATCGCGCAGTCCCAACTCCACGATCTCGGCGCGGGTGGGATTGTCGTCGATCAGCACTACGGACAGCGGCTTTGACACGGGCGGTTGATGCTCTCTTCGACACCGCGGGCGCAACAACCATGCCAGCAACAGTGGAACGCGACTAAGGTGCTGACTCCGCGAGCTTTCCGTCGGCCCAGCGGCCGGCGCGCGTCTTGCCCTCGGCGTCGGTGTACTGGCCATACCCGTTACGCTGACCGTTGCGGAAGCCGCCCTCGTAGCGCTCGCGTTCGCCGATGCGCTCGACACCCGGCCCGTCGAGAAGATCGGCATGGAACTCGCCGGCCCGCACGACATTCGGCTCGACGAGCGTGCGCTGCAGCCCGAAGCCTTCGAGCCGGCCGCCGACGAAGTTGCCCTCCGACCGCTCGACGCCCGGCTTCTCGCGGATGCCGAGGCCAGTCGACTGGCCGTCCTTCCACTGACCGGCATAGCGCGTGTCGTCGGTCAGCCGGACCGTGCCGAGACCGTTCATGCGGTCGGCGCTCCAGTCGCCGGCCTGGCGTTCGCCGTTGCCCAGTTCAGCAACCCCGAGACCCTGTCGCTTGCCGTCGGCAGCCTGGCCGACATAGCTAGCGCCGCCGCCATAGGTGAGGCGTTCGCCGTTTTCGAGATCGGGCCGCCCGGCCCGCGCCGCCACGATGCGCGCTTCGCCTGCCATGGCGCGCGCGGCCAGGGCCGCTTCGTCCGCGCGTTCGGCCAGGGCGCGGGCCTCGCCCGCAGAACGCTGCGCCTGGTCGACGAGCGCCTTCTGCGCGGAGGTGTCCGATGCAGCCGGTGTCGGCGTCGGTACCGCGGGCACTGGTGTGGGGGTCGAGGCCGCCGGCGGCGTTTCCCTCGGAGTGGCGATCGGCGCGGTGACCGGCGTGGTGACCGGCACGGGGGCCGGCAGCGCTGCCTGGCTCTCGACCTGTGGCGTGCCGAGGAAACGCTCGCGAATCTGCGGCGCATACTTCCAGGTCGCGATGGCCGCCAGCACCAGCAGCACGATCGGCAGCCGCCGTCGGGCAAAACCCTTTTGCCGCGTGACCGGTGCCTGGGTTTCAATCTCTTCCGTCGGCGGCCGGCTCGCACCGCCCAGACGCGGCGACGACGAGCCCGCCAGCGCGGGCTCGATCATCATGCGCTGCGTCGGCGCATCCTCGGCGCGCGGCAGCGAGGCGCCGAACAGGGTGCGCCATTCGGAGATCGTCTGCGGCCGCTGCTCGGGCGCGAAGGCGAGACCGCGGTCGATCGCCGCGAGCATCGAACCGTCGAAACGGTCGGCATGGGTGACGGCGAGCGGACGATAGGGATCGCTGCCGACGCGGCTCACCGCCTCGGGCGGCGGGAAGCCCGCGATCGCATGATGCAGCACGGCGGCCGTCGAATAGATGTCCGTCCACGGCCCCTGCTTGCCGTCCATCGCATACTGTTCGATCGGCGCATATTGCGGCGTCAGGATGCTGGTGAGCGTGCGCGTGCGGCCACCCATCGCCTGCCGCGCGGCGCCGAAGTCGATCAGGATCGGCACGCCGTCGCGGCGCACGATGACGTTCGACGGCTTGATGTCGCGATGCAGGAAGCCCTGGGCATGCACGGCGCCGAGGCCGCTCAGCATGCCCTCCGTGAGGCTGCGCACCTCCTCCGGCTGCAGGCGCCGGCCGGGCTGGCGCAGGATCTGCGCGACGCTGTGGCCGTCCTCGAACTCCATGACGGTGTAGGCCGTGCCGTTGGCTTCGAAGTAGCGCAGCACCGGCACGATGTGGACATGGCGGAAACGCGCCAGGGCGCGCGCCTCGTCGAGGAAGCGCTCGCGGCCCCAGGCGAAATCGTCGCCGTAGCGCGCGCTGCGCGGTGCGACCGTGCCGTCCGGCCGGCGCATCGCGAACTCGACCGGCATGTATTCCTTGATGGCGACGAACTTGGCGAGCTGGGTATCGAAGGCCCGATAGGTGATGCCAAAGCCGCCATGGCCGATCAGCGCATCGAGACGATAGTCGCCGAGCTGCGTGCCCACCGGCAGGGCCTGATCGTGTTCTGCTGTCATGGGTACGCGCAACCTCGGCCCCTAGATGCGCGCTCTTGCTCAGCCGCACAAGCGGCCGAACGCCCGCTCAGCGGCTGGTGTTCGAGGCGGTGATCACGGCTTGCGGCCCGGCGTCGCGAATTTCCGGCATCATCTGCATGATCATGAGGAGGAGGCAAAGGCCGATCCCCGTCAGCATCGTGGCAGGCCCCGTGCGCAGATAGGGTGTGGGCATCGAGGCCCGTCGCTCGTCCGCCATGTCGGACAACTCCAAAAAATAAGCTTTCGTCAAAATAACTACGGCCGAGCGACCCTGAAATTGGGCCAAGCCTGTCGGAAGCTTAACTCAACTCGCCTTAAAAATCCAACAAACCCATGGAATCACAATGGGTTAATAGATGATGTGAAGAACAAAAGCGAACCCACAACTCCTTGGATCGCCCGTCGCGCGAATCGGACGCGAAGTCGGCCCACAGGCAGGATAGGATGAGCGTCATGGATACAGCCCTTCCTCGCGACAATGTCCGCACCCTGGTTCTGACCGGTGCAAGCCGAGGCATCGGCCATGCGACCGTGAAGAAGTTCAGCGCCAACGGCTGGCGGGTGATCACCATCTCTCGCCAACCCTTCAGTGCGCTGTGCCCCTGGCCGAGCGGCGGCGAGAACCATGTCCAGCTCGACCTCGCCGATCCCGTCGACATTGGCCGCGGCATCGAGCAGATCCGCTCGCGCCTGGCCGGCGGCCGGCTCGATGCGCTGGTGAACAACGCCGCCATCTCGCCCAAGGGCAAGGACGGCGCGCGGCTCGGCGCGATGGACACGCCGTTCGACCTGTGGCGGCAGGTCTTCAACGTCAATTTCTTCGCGCCCGTCGCGCTGGCGCGCGGCCTGGTCAGCGAGCTGTCGACGGCGCAGGGCTGCGTCGTCAACGTCACCTCGATCGCCGGAAGCCGCGTCCATCCCTTCGCAGGATCGGCCTATGCCACGTCCAAGGCGGCACTCGCGGCGCTGACCCGCGAGATGAGCCACGATTTCGGACCGCGCGGCATTCGCGTCAATGCGATCGCGCCGGGCGAGATCGACACGGCGATCCTGTCTCCCTGCACCGAGAAGATCGTCGAGGAGCAGATCCCGATGCGACGGCTCGGCACGCCCGACGAAGTCGCCGACGTGATTCACTTCCTTTGCGAGAAGGGATCGAGCTACGTTTCGGGTGCCGAGATCCAGATCAACGGCGGCCAGCACGTCTGAGATTCCTCCCCATTCAAATGGGGAGGTGTCGACGTCATACGGCGACGGAGGGGTCATGAGCCGCAACAGGTTGCCCCTGACCCCACCGTCGCGGATTACCGCGCCACCTCCCCATTTGAATGGGGAGGAAGCAACAAGGAGACCGTCATGGACACGATAACCAACCTCAAGGGCGAGACCGGCCGCGACGCGCGCCGCCGCATCCGCGCAGGCGCGGCCCGCCTGCCGACCTCGGGCATGGCGCCGGGCTACGTCCAGGGCAATCTCGCGATCCTGCCGAAGGCGCTCGCCGCCGACTTCGCGCGCTTCTGCATGCTCAACCCCAAGCCCTGTCCCCTGCTGGGACAATCCGAGCCGGGAGACTGGAGGCTGCCGACGCTGGGCGAGGATCTCGACATCCGCACCGACATCCCGCTCTACCGCATCTGGAAGAACGGCGAGATGGTCGAGGAAGTGACCGACCTCAAGGGCGTGTGGCGCGACGACCTCGTCTCCTTCGTGCTGGGCTGCTCCTTCTCCTTCGAGGAAGCGCTGATCGAGAACGGCCTCGAGTTGCGGCATCAGAGCTGCAACACCAACGTGCCGATGTTCCGCACCAACATCGAGTGCGCCCCGGCCGGTCCGTTCCACGGTCCGATGGTCGTCTCGATGCGTCCGTTCAAGCCGGCCGACGCGATCCGCGCCGTGCAGGTCACGACGCGCTTCCCCTCGGTCCACGGCGCGCCCGTTCATCTCGGCAAGCCCGAGATGATCGGTATCAAGGACATCGGCAAGCCCGACTACGGCGACGCGGTGCCGGTGCGCGACGACGAGTATCCCGTATTCTGGGCCTGCGGCGTCACCCCGCAATCGGTCGTGGCGACGGTGAAGCCGGAGTTCTGCATCACCCACGCGCCGGGCTACATGCTGATCACCGACCTGCTCAACTCGCGCCTGGCCGTCCTCTGACGATGGCGCGC
The DNA here is from genome assembly GCA_021732965.1 of Reyranella sp. Classification (GTDB taxonomy): domain Bacteria; phylum Pseudomonadota; class Alphaproteobacteria; order Reyranellales; family Reyranellaceae; genus Reyranella. The sequence continues at coordinate 4,477 of JAKFVZ010000499.1, read as the reverse complement.
CTGGAATTCGAGGGCCACGCCAAGGGCGCGGTCGAGCAGGTCACCGTCGACATCGACAATCTCGTCATCGCCGGCTGGACCGGGCGCGACGTGACCGCGCTCAACCATCACATCGAGGAGCTGAAGGCGATCGGCGTGCAGCCGCCGTCTCGGGTGCCGATCTACTACCGCGCCTCCGCGCAGATGCTGACGCAAGCCGGGCGCATCCAGGTGCTGGGCGACGACAGTTCCGGCGAGGTCGAGCCGGTGCTGGTCGGCGCCGCCGACCGGCTCTGGGTCACGGTCGGCGCCGACCATACCGATCGCAAGGTCGAGAGCTACGGCATCGCCGTGTCCAAGCAGATGTGCGCCAAGCCGATCGGCCGCACCGCCTGGCGTTTCGAAGAGGTCGAGCCGCACTGGGACCAGCTGATCCTGCGCAGCTTCGTGCAGGAAGGCGGCAGGAAAGTCCTGTATCAGGAAGGTCCGCTGGCCCGGATTCGCGACCCCCGCGAGCTGATCTTCGGCTGGAAGGACAACAAGCGCCTGCCCATGGGCAGCGTGATGTTCTGCGGCACCATGCCGGCAATCGGCGCCATCCGGCCCTCCTCGCGCTTCGAGATGGAGCTCGACGACCCGGTGCTCGGCCGCAAGATCACCCACGCCTACGACATCGAGACCCTGCCGGTCATCGCCTGAAAAGTACCTCCCCATTCAAATGGGGAGGTGGCGCCGTCATACGGCGACGGAGGGGTCATAAGCGTTGCTCGGCCCATGACCCCATCGCCCCGTATGACGGGGCACTTCCCCATTTGAATGGGGAAGAAAGCATAAAGACGCATGGCTTTGATGCAGGTCCGGCCTTGCGTGGACGGCGTCGGTAAACGTACGTTCAGCGCCTTCGGGAGGAACAAGTGACCACGATCAAGGGCGCCTACGACGGCATTACCGTTCTCGACTTCACGCAGGGCATTGCGGGGCCGCACGCCTCCATGCTGCTCGCGCTGCACGGCGCCGACGTCATCAAGGTCGAGCCGCCCGAAGGCGACTGGGGTCGCGCGCTGGGCGAGCTGAAGGGCGACCATTGCGCCCATTCCGTCGCCTTCAACCGCGGCAAGCGCTCGATCGCTCTGGACCTCAAGTCGGCGGACGGCATCGCCGTCGCGAAGAAGCTCGCGGCCAAGGCGCATGTGGTGATGGAGAGCTTCCGTCCCGGCGTCATCTCGCGGCTGGGTTTCGGCTACGACGAGATAAAGAAGGTCAATCCGAACGTCATCTACTGCTCGGTGTCGGGCTTCGGCCAGACCGGCCCCTACAGCAAGCGCCCGACCGTCGACGGCCTGATCCAGGCATTCAGCGGCATGATGGTGATGAACAAGATGCCTGACGGCACGCCGTGGCGTCAGGGGATGATCGCGGTCGACGTGACGACCGGCCTCTACACATTCCAGGCACTCTCGACCGCGCTGATGCGCCAGTTCCGCTACAATGAAGGCTGTTTCATCGATTCCAGCCTGATGCGCGCGGCCGCCGCATTCCAGGGCGCCAAGCTGATGGAGTGGGTGTTCTCCAAGGGCGCACCGCCGGTACTCTACATGCCGGCCGGCAGCTACAAGTCGGCGAACGGCTACATCATGGTGAGCGCCATGCGGCCGCATCATTTCCGCCTGCTGTTCGAATTGATCGGCCGCCAGGACATCGCCGACGATCCCGACCTGCAGAGCCATGAGAACCGCATCAAGAACGCCGCCAAGATCATCAAGGCGCTGAACGAGACGATGCCGACCAAGACCACCGAGGAGTGGATCGCGATCCTGCAGCCCAAGGATGTGTTCTGCGAGCGCGTGAACAATTACTCCGACTATCTCGACCATCCGCACGTCAAGGAATCGGGCGCGATCGACTGGATCGAGCAGGACGGATTCGGCCGCATGCCGGTCGCCAACATCGCCGGGCTCCCGCCCGCGTCGGAACACGCGCCGCAGCAGCACGCCCCGCATATCGGCGAGGACGGGCCGGACATCCTGAGCGAGCTGGGCTACGCCGCCGCCGACATCGACGCGATGTTCGCGCGCGGTGGCGTGCGGGCGCCGGTGCCGGCGGTCAAGGCAGCGGACTGAGCACGAACCGCTCGATGTCGCGGCGGCTGCGGAGCCGCACGACGCGTTTCTCCTTGGCGAGGAATCCGCACTCCAGTTCGAAGCGCTCGCGATTGCGGCGATGCGTCTTGAGCGCATAGAGCAGGATCGAGTTCCGGCTGAAGGCGTTGACCAGCGACTCGCGGTTGCCGGTGCCCCACAGCTCTTCGCGCGTGACGGCGCGTTTGATCGTGCGCCTTAGCAGGCGCCACATGACGACGGGCAAAGGCAGGTCGAGCCAGACCAGCGTATCGGCGGGGCGCCACACCAGGTCCCGTACCTGGCCGTAGTTGCCGACGACGATCCATTCCTCCTGGCCGGTCTCGCGCTCGACCCGGTGGCGAAACAGCTCGACCGGCGCGGGCTGCCAGTCGCGGCCCCAGAACAGGGCGTCGAGTTCGACCACGCGCAGGCCGGTGCGGTCGGCGAGCCGTTCGGCCAGCCAACTCTTTCCCGATCCCGTCGTGCCGAACACCACCACCCGCCGCATGGACAAACTCTAGCGTCCTCGGCGACCGGCCCGCAGGGACGCTTTTCGCCACACCCCGCCATTGCCGCCCCTGTTGCCGCGCCGGGCCCGATCGGGGACAGTCGATCATGCACATCGGACTCATCGCCGGCATCGGCCCGGCCGCCACCGACTTCTACTATCGAGGCCTGATCGAGCGGCACGCTGCCGCCGGCGTCCCACTCGACCTCACCATGGCGCATGCCGACGTGCGCGAGATGAGCCACAACCTCGTCGGCAAGAATCCGACGAGACAGGCGGAAATCTTCGCGGGCCTGGTGCAGCGCATGAAGGGCGCCGGCGCGGAAGCGGCCGTCATCACCTCGATGGGCGGCCATTTCTGCGTGAAGGAGCTGATGGCGATCTCGCCGCTGCCCGTGCTCAACGCCATTCCCGCGGTGGACGCGGCGCTGGCCAAGCGCGGCCTGAAGAAAATCGGCATCCTCGGCACACGCGCCGTGATGGAATCGCATCTCTATGGCGGCATCCCCTCGGTCGAGGTGGTGCCGACGGAAGGCGCCGCCCTCGACCGGGTCCACGACAACTACGTCGCCATGGCCACGATCGGCCACGTCACCGAGGCCCAGCGCCAGGTCTTCTTCGAGGCCGGCCGCGATCTCTGCGCGCGCGGCGCCGAGGCGGTCATGCTGGGGGGCACCGACCTGTTCCTGGCCTTTGCCGGTCACGATCCCGGCTTTCCCGCCATCGACTGCGCCGACATCCATGTCGACGCGATCTTCACCAGGTCGAGCGCCTGAGATGGCCGACGACATCCGCCCGCGCCGCTTCGCCGTCCTGATCGACGCCGACAACACCTCGCCGAAGATCACGGCCGGCCTGTTCGAGGAGATCGCCAGGTTTGGCGAGGCCAGCGTTCGACGCATCTACGGCGACTTCTCGAGCACGCGAATGAAGTCGTGGGCCGAGATCCTGCAGAAATACGCGATCGATCCCTACCAGCAGTTCGCCTACACGTCGGGCAAGAACGCGTCCGACATCGCGCTGGTGATCGACGCGATGGACCTCCTTCACAGCAGGCGGTTCGACGGTTTCTGCCTCGTCTCCTCCGACAGCGACTTCACGCGGCTTGCATCGCGCCTGCGCGAGGAGGGCGCCGACGTCTATGGCTTCGGCGCTCAGAAGACGCCCGAGAGCTTCCGCCAGGCCTGCCGCCGCTTCATCTACACCGAAAACCTGCTGCCCGAGGCCGCAGTGCCGACGCCTGACGAGGGAACGGCGCCCAATGCCCTGCAGCCCGCGAGCGCCGCCCTGCCGTTGCTGGCGAGAGCGATCGCCCAGATGGAGACGGAGGATGGGTGGGTCGGCCTCGGTGCGGTCGGCCAGCGCCTCGCCAACATCGCCTCCGACTTCGACCCGCGCACCTACGGCTTCCGCAAGCTCAGTGACCTGATCCGCAAGACCGGCGCCTTCGACATGGAGCAGCGCGACGGCCGCACCATGCGTATTCGCGCGAAGCCGGTGCAAAACACCCGTCGCCGGGGCCGGGGGAAGAGCCGATCCCCCTCGATTGCGGCAGATTCGCCGCGCTGAGCCACTTCGCCCGTTGCTTTTGGCCCGGCCGCCTCCTAAGGCCCACGGGCGGTTAGCCGACGCCCGCTTTCTCTCAGGGAAACTCATTCGTTTTGATCAACAGTCCGCAAGCCGCCGAGCCGCCCGCGCGCAAGGCCAAGGCGCGGTCCTGGCCCCAGATACTGGCCGGCTATCGCCAACCCAGTCATCGCCGCAGCATCTTCGAGATCGTCGTCACCGTCGTGCCGCTCGTTGGCCTATGGGTGCTCGCCTGGGCGGCGCTGGACATCGGATATTGGCTCGCCCTGCCACTGGCCCTGGC
>JAKFVZ010000727.1 GCA_021732965.1 Reyranella sp. | reverse complement strand
GGGGGTCAACTTCCTCGATACGGCCGAGGTCTACGGGACCGAGGAGATCGTGGGCGCGGCGGTGAAGGAATATGACCGCGACAGGCTGGTGATCTCGACCAAGGCGCTGTTCAAGACCGAGGACACGGCGGAGACGGTGACGCGGAAGGTCGAGGCGTCGCTGAAGCGGCTCGGGCTCGACCATGTCGACATCTTCCATTTCCACGCGGTCGGCCCCGCCGCCTACGAGCATCATCGCGACGTGCTGGCGCCGGCGCTGGTGCGGCTCAAGGAGCAGGGCAAGGTGCGCCATGTCGGCCTCACCGAGACGGGGCCGCGCGATCCGGAGCAGGCGATGCTCGCGCGCGCCGTCGAGGAGGCGCCGTGGGAGGTCGTCATGCTGGCCTACAGCCTGGTGAACCAGGGCGCCCGCACCAAGGTGTTTCCGGTCACCCGGCGGCGCGGCATCGGCACGCTGCTGATGTTCGTGGTGCGCAACATCTTCAGCAACGACGCCTACCGCCGCGCGGTGTTCGCGAAGCTGGTCGAGGACGGGCTGCTCGACAGGTCGCTGATCGCCGGTGGCGGCGATCCGCTGGCCTTCCTCGTATCCGAGGGCGGCGCCGAGAGCATCACGGACGCGGCCTATCGCTATGCGCGCCACGAGAAGGGCGCCGACGTCATCCTGTTCGGCACCGGCAACCGGGCGCATGTGAAGGCCAATATCGAATCGATCCTGCGGCCGCCTTTGCCCGCCCCGGTGATCGAGCGTCTGCACCGGACCTTCGGGCACCTGAGCGGCGTCGGGCTCGACCTGCCGGGGCCGGTGAAGGCCTGAGGGCCCTTCCAAGTCCGACCAAAGCAACAACACCAACCTCATGCTGAGGAGGCTGCGAAGCAGCCGTCTCGAAGCATGGGAACGCGCACCGCCTCCGTCGCCCATCCTTCGAGACGCCGCGCTCCGCGCGGCTCCTCAGGATGAGGTGGGTGAGTTCCGCATGGCGCGGCTCTTGCTTCTCCTGTCCCGCCACCACGGGGGACTCCGCCGATGACGCCGCAACAGATCGAACTGGTCCAGACCAGCTTCAGGAAGGTCGTGCCGATCGCCGGCACCGCCGCCGACCTGTTCTACGACCGCCTCTTCGAGACCGCGCCGGAAGTGCGCGCGATGTTCCCGCAGGACATGAAGGAGCAGAAGGCCAAGCTCATGGCGATGCTGGGCACCGCCGTCTCCAACCTGCACAAGCTGGACGAGATCCTGCCGGCCGTGAAGGCGCTGGGCGAGCGTCACAAGGGCTATGGCGTGACGGCGGCGCACTATGCGCCGGTCGGCGCCGCGCTGCTGTGGACGCTGGAAAAGGGCCTCGGCCCCGACTTCACGCCCGAGGTGAAGGCGGCCTGGACCGAGACCTACACGGCGCTCGCCGGCGTGATGACACAGGCCTAGTCGCCGTCGCGGACCACGAACCGCGCCAACTGGACTTCGTCGGCCGACCAGCCGTCGGCCTCCATCTGGGCGCGGGCGCGGTCGACATAGTCCTGCTCGAAGATCGGGGCGTTCACGAAGCCCAGCACGACCGAATAGGAGCGGAGATATTCGTCGCGCAGGAAGACGTCGATGAGCTTGGTCGGCACGACAGGGTTGTGCCCCGGAATCGTGAACCTATTTTGAAGGCAGGAAATCCCGAGGAGGAACTGCCCATGTCGACCCAGACCGGAACCGTCCGCCTGCACCGCGTGCTGACCGCGCCGCCCGAGCGCATCTACCGCGCCTTCCTCGACGCCGACGCCATGTTCAAATGGCTGCCGCCGCACGGCTTCACCGGCCACATCCATTCGATGGATGCGCGCGTCGGCGGCGGCTACCGCATGTCGTTCACCAACTTCTCGTCGGGCAACAGCCATTCCTTCGGCGGCACCTTCGTCGAACTGGTGCCCAACGAGCGCATCCGCCACACCGACAAGTTCGACGATCCCAACCTGCCCGGCGAGATGCAGACCACGATCGTCCTGCGCAAGGTGTCGGTCGGCACCGAGATCGAGATCGTGCAGGAGGGCATCCCGGCGGTCATTCCGACCGAGGCCTGTTACCTCGGCTGGCAGGAATCGCTGACTCTGCTGGCGCAGCTGGTCCAGCCGGAGATTCCGGGGTGATCCAGGCGACAACCGACGCACCAACACCAACCTCATGCTGAGGAGGCTGCGGAGCAGCCGTCTCGAAGCATGGGCACGCGCACCCTATCCGTTGCCCATCCTTCGAGACGCACGCCTGCGGCGTGCTCCTCAGGATGAGGTCGTGCGAATGCATCTGGAGCGGAGGACTTCAGCGCCCGCGACGGACTGAGCAGTTGCAGCGAACCCGCGCTCTGCGGCTCGGGGCAGTGGCGCGGGCGTCCACGGGTGGTAGCGTTTGTGCATCAAGTTTCTGGGAGGAAACGCACAATGAGCTACGACCTCGTGATCAAGAACGGCACCGTGGTCGATGGCACCGGCGCCGCGCGCTATCAGGCCGATGTCGCGATCGTTGATGGCAAGGTGGCCGAGATCGGCAAGGTGACGGAGGGCGCGAAGCGCACCATCGACGCGCACGGGCTCGTCGTCGCGCCGGGCTTCGTCGATCCGCACACGCATTACGATGCGCAGATCTGCTGGGACGGCGCGGTGACGCCCTCGTCGTGGCACGGCGTCACCTCGGTGGTGATGGGTAATTGCGGCGTCGGCATCGCGCCCTGCAAGCCCGAGACGCGCGAGATCGCGATGAAGGACCTGGTGAACGTCGAGGGCATTCCCTTCGACGTGCTGAACACGGGCATCACCTGGGACTGGGAGACTTTCCCCGAGTTCATGGACGCCGCCGCGGCGCGCAAGCCGTCGCTCAACCTCGCCTTCATCGCGCCGCTGACGCCGTTCCGCCACTACGTGATGGGCGAGGCCTCGATGGACCGCGCCGCCACGCCGGAGGAGACGCACGAGATCGCGCGGCTGATCGGCGAGGCGATGGACGCGGGCGCGCTCGGCTTCTCCTCGACGACGCTCAACCAGCATATGGGCTTCGAGGGCAAGCCGCTGGCCTGCCGCAACGCCAGCCGCGAGGAGATGAAGGCCTACGCCAACCAGCTGAAGCAGCGCGGCAAGGGCGCCATCGAGATCGCGCTGACGCGCCAGGTCGGCGTGCTGGAGGAGGACCAGTGCGAGCTGCTGGACTTCCTGCTAACCGAAAGCAGCCGGCCGGTGACCTTCATCGCCCTGTTCGACCGCGACGATATTCCCGAGGCGGTGCGCGACACGCTGCGCCGCGCCGCGCCGCAGATCGCCAAGGGCGCGCGGCCGCAGACCTCGCCGCTGCCGCTCACCCGCGAATGCAACATGGACAATCCCTTCGCCTTCGCGGCCTTCCCGGCCTGGAAGCGGGTGTTCGCCGACACCTCGAAGGAAGCGCAGAAAAAGGTCTATGCCGATCCCGCCTTCCGCGCCCAGTTCAAGGCCGACCTCAAGAACCCGACTGGCTTCAGCGACTGGCGCCGCGTCGTCGTCCACGACGTGCGCAATCCGGCGCTGAAGCATCTGGAGCGCAAGTCGATCGCCCAGATCGCGCAGGAACAGGGCAAGGACAACGTCGATGCCTTCCTCGACACGGTGCTGGCCGACGATCTCGACACCGAGCTCACCATCTCCTCGTGGAACACGCGCGAGGACCGCATGCGCGAGCTTCTAAACAACCCCGCCATCCTGATGGCGCTGGGCGACGGCGGCGCGCATGTCGACATGCTGTGCGACGCCGGCTACCCGACCTACCTGCTGGGCACCTGGGTGCGTGAGAAGCAGGCGATCACGCTCGAGGAAGGCGTGCGCAAGCTCACCTCGGATCCCGCCGACCTGTTCGGCCTCAAGGATCGCGGCCGCCTGCGGAAGGGCGCGCCCGCCGACGTGGCGATCTTCGATCCCGCCGCCATCGGCTCCAGCAACCACGGCGAACGCCGCCACGACCTCCCCGGCGGCGCCAAGCGCATCGTCATGCCCTCCCGCGGCGTCGAGTACACGGTGGTGAACGGCGCCCTCACCTGGGAACAGGGACGGCTGACGGATGCGAAGGCAGGCAAGGTGTTGCGGGGGTAGCGATAACGAAGGAACTACCGAAGTACATACACGAGGTTCTGACCGTCTATTATATTTCGCATGTAGCGCAAGAATGTAAGAGGCGTTGTTTTGACGAAACGTTCCACGATCCATGCCTCTTTCTTGTCCAACATAGCTTCAAGTATCCAGGGTCGATAACGAACGAGTGAGCCGAGGTAGAACATTACCAAGTAAATAGCTAAGACCTCTTGCATAGCTATACGACCGGGCATGGTTTCGTTAATGGCAAACTGCCATGGCCCACTAAATGGATTGATCGACAGTGAATCGCCGAGGGCAGCTACGATCTCTTCCGCGATATCTTTCATCGGAAGCGTACCTGCTCTTACAGGCGGAAATGTTTTCTTTGTCTCTACGAACAACATCCCCCGCGCCTGATCCGCAGGAAGTGCAAAGATATTACTAGCGTGTATCGCGCCAAGCTGCACCACTTCAAAATGCTTTGACCTCACAAGAACCGGTGGGGGCTTTTGCTCCTTATATGTTGCGCCAACCGCCAGAAGCCCATGGGCCTGTTGGTTGCCGCCTATGACTCCGGCCATCCGACCATTATGCACTCGCGACGTGCCAAATTTTAGTGTGTGGTACTCGTGACTCACATCGCTCACATAGCCCAGCAGCTTCGCAACATTCAGCCTGCTGGATCTCGGCAATGAACCAGCCAAGATAGATTGATAAAATATTTGAAAGACGCCCGCCGAGCGAACCAATACATCATGATTACGCAACGCACCTGTACCAGCTCCTGCGGATAGGCCATGATGGAGATTGGCGTCATTAAACTTGGGGTCGCGCACTAAAGCGCAAGCCTTCGCAAGATTCATAAACGAGTAGTAGTAAGAAAGAGGGCTCGCCCTGTAGTCAAGTAGCTCTGCCGCTTGGAAGAACGCCTTGCCTTGCCGCAAGTAGGCCTGAAGTTGAGCTTGGGCCTTGCTCGGCGCGGTGTGGCCATTGGAAGAGAGCAATCTGCGACCGATTACCTTGACCTCTGAGTACAGATCTAACGAGCCGAAAAGCTCGTCCCGAACAGTGCCTGAGGTACTAAGTTCAGTTCTGTGAAATGGCCTAGGAGCCGTGTGGCTAACATAGGCCTGAGGCGCTCGAGCATTCCGAAATGCAATCGGCTTGACCATTCTTTTTCTCCCCTGAGCGACTGATGCCCTCATGTAAGTGGCCCAACAAAAAGCGCGCCACAACGCACCCTCAGTTGCGCAAGAACAATTTTAGGTTGCACAATATACTCAAGTGAAGAAACGTACAGAGATGAAACATCAAATCTCGACAATTCCGGCGAAGACCGCCTTGATCGATAACATTGCCTCCTTTCACAAGGATAAGATCGGCAGGGAACTCGCGCACGCCAATGAAGTTCTTATCTGCACCGCGTTCCTGAAATCTTCGGGACTTAAGCATATACGGACTTCACTAAACCGCGCCCTCAAGCGAGGGGCGCGCATTACCTTTATTGCAGGCACAGATTTCTATCTGACAGAGCCCCAAGCGCTTTGGGATATTTTTCACTTGCTCTCAGAAAACAAGAAGCAGAACAAACTTTACATCTGCAACCAAGCCCGATCTACTTTTCACCCTAAAGTATATTTTTGGAGGAGTAGCGGCACAGCAACCGTACTTGTCGGATCGGCAAACCTTACCGACGGCGGACTGAGAGCCAATCATGAACTCTCTATTTTAAGCATCGACTCTAGCGCGTCGACTCTCGCAAGACAGGTGAGGGGTTACTTTTCTAAGCTTCTAAAACAAACGAAACGTATCAAAGAGGCACAGTGGCTCACGCTCTCCAAGTATGAGCAAGAATACAAGGTCTATCGCCAACGAATGGCGACAGCGGAAGCGGTGGCGAAGAAAGAGGTTGAGACTCTTTCTCCTCTAGATCAGGAATTACTGGTCAAATATCTGACCAAATATCGAAGCGACAAAGCGCAAACCAATGAGTGGCGGCGAAAAAAGGCAAACTATAATCGTGCACGTGTCTTGATCTCGAATTTGGCTCGGCGACAAATCAGATCAAGCCAAGGCTTCTTGAAGCTCTATGAGCCGCTAGTGGGCTCGCGAAACGAAAGCAGCCTTTGGCATTCGGGCGGACTGTTTAGACACAAAAGTATGATTGCCTCCAACTATTCGAAGTTTCTGGTTATGCTTCGCGATATTCTTCGCTCGCTTAATATGGATACCATCTTACTCATCGAAAAAGCAGTAAAGAAAGCGCAGCCCATCGATGGATTGGGACTCAATGTTATAACGGAAATTCTAAACACAATGAAACCCAAGAAGTATGCAGTATTGAACAAGAATTCGATAAGCAGTCTTAAGTTGCTAGGTTTTTCCGCATCGATTCCACGCAATAAACTTATGTTTTCTCCGGATAAGTATGTCCAGTTTAACGAGACCACCAAGGAAATTGCCCGTGACTGCAAGTTCGATGATCTAAGCCAAGTGGATCACTTCTTGAATTTTATCTACTGGCATTACGTCAAGAAGGACTCAGGCTCTTAAGCAAGCCCCAAGGGATTTTGTTGTCCTTAAGTAATTCGATCATTGGAGAAGACTATCGCGCATTTGTACCCAACCTCTTCTCCTTGGTGCCGCCGATCGGCCCGATCTGGCTGCTGATCAAACTTGGCTTCCTGCGCGGCACGCCCGGACCCAACCAGTATGGGCCTCGATCCCCTGAGTGCCGGACACCTCCTCAATCGGTCGTGGCCGCGGCGTGGGGCGTCGCCTATTCTCCGCCCTACCCGAGAATTCCCACGAGAAACGGAGACACCGTGCAGACGACACCGCTTTCCCAAGACCTCAAGGACACGCTGTCCAAGATCACCACGGCCAGCATCACCACGATCCTGCTGAAGAAGGGGCTGCGCAACGTCTGGATGCGCGGGACGCGGCCGATCAAGCCGGGCCAGGGCCGTCTGGTCGGGCGCGCCTTCACGCTGCGTTTCGTGCCGGCGCGCGAGGATCTCGCGACGCCGGAGAGCTGGTCGTCGCCGATCTCGACCCGCGCCGCCATCGAGGCGATGCCCGACGGCGCGATCGTCGTGGCCGACGCGATGGGCGTCACCGATGCCGGCATCTTCGGCGACATCCTCTGTGCCCGCATGGTGAAGAAGAACGTCGCCGGCCTGATCACCGACGGCGTGGTACGCGACATGGCGGGCGTGCTGGGCACCGGCCTGCCGGTCTGGTGCCAGGGCGCCGCGGCGCCGCCCTCGGTCGCCGGCCTCACCTTCGTGAGCTGGCAGGAGCCGATCGGCTGCGGCGGCGTGGCGGTGTTCCCCGACGACGTGGTCGTGGTCGACGACGACGGCGCGGTGCTGATCCCCCAGGCGCTGGTCGAGGCGGTCGCCAAGGAAGGCACCGAGCAGGAGCGGCTCGAAGGCTGGATCATGTCCGAGGTCGAGCGCGGCGTGGCCCTGCCGGGCCTCTATCCGCCGAACGACGAGGCCAAGGCGCGTTACGCCGCGACCAAGAAGTAGCCGCTCAGGCGACCCAGACGTCGATCGGCGCTTCCCGTCCGCGCAAGGCGAGCGCCGGAACGCGGCGGAAGCCGCCGGTCGGGTTGCTGCCGCCGGCGTCGCCGACCCGCGACACCACCGCGTCGCTGGCGACGATGCGGCAGCCCAGCGCGCGGGTCGCGGCCTCCAGCCGGCTGGCGACGTTCACGGTGTCGCCCAGCGTCGCGAATTCGAGCCGCCGCTCGGTGCCGATGTTGCCCAGGATCGCCGGCCCGAAATGGACGCCGACCGAGATGCTGAGCGTCGGCAGGCCGGCGGCCGCCAGCTCGGTGTTGGCGGCGGCCATGCCCTGGACGATGTCGCGGGCGGCGGCCAGCGCGTTGGCGCAATCCGTGGGCGAGATGCGCGGCGTGCCGAAGGTCGCCATCACCCCGTCGCCCAGATATTTGTCGAGCGTGCCGCCGTTGGAGAAGATCGCGTGCTCGATCACGCCGTGGCAGCGGCGCAGGAGCTGCATCACCGTGTCGGGCGTCTCGCGCTCGGCGAGCTGGGTGAAGCCCACGATGTCGGCGAACAGCACCGCGACGTCCTGCGAGCGCACCGCGCCCACGTCGTTGCGGGCGGCGGCCAGCTCGTCGACCATCGAGGGCGGGAAATAGCGCGAGAGGTTGGCGCGTTCCGCGGCAATGCCGGCCTGGCGGATCAGCAGCGCGTTCGACCGCTGGCCGCGCAGCGCAAGGATCGCCGCCACCAGGAAGAACAGGAGCATTTCCTGCACCCGGATCGACCAGACCACGGAATTGGGGTCGACGATTCCCAGCAGGCCCGGCATGCCGGCGAAGGCGGCGGCGACCTTGACGCCGAGTTCGGGGTCCGTGCTGCCGAACAGCGCGACGCCCAGCACCGCCAGGGCCCAGATCACGACGACGACGCTGCCCATGGTGAGGATGGTCCGCCACGAATAGGCGAGCGTGGCGAGCGCCAGGATGATGAAGAAATAGGGAAAGGTATCGAAGCGGAAGATCATCGCCGTCGGGAAGCTTTCGGACGCGAAGGGGTTCGGCACCGTGAGCGCCACCGTCAGCAGCACGAGGTCGGCCAGGATCAGCATCAGCTCGATGCGCGACCGGCCCACCGTGGCGTAGCGCAGCTGCGCCCAGCCGAGGCCGATGAACACCAGCAGGAGCCCATGGAAATAGAGCATGCTCCAGCTCGCGTTCTGGAACGCGATCAGGATGCCGCTCGCCGTCAGCGCGACCGTGCGCGCCCAGGCCGCGATGCGCTGGCCCTCGAGCTTCTCCTTGCGCAGCGCCTCCAGCAGGAAGGGATTCTCGGACGACACGAGCCGTTCTTCCGCGGCGCGCCGCAGCGACAGGTTACGGAAGATTTCGACTGGACCGGACGACGCCATCACGCCCCCTTCTCACGAACGCCACAGGGCGGCAGCATGGCGGGCGACGTGCGGTTGGTACAGCGGCGCCGGCGTGCGATACGCTGAGCCGCAAGGAGACAGCGGATGACGAACGGGCGGGATCGCGGCGGGAACACCGGCGCAGGCGGCCATCCATGAAGGTGCTGCGCATGCTGGCCTTCGCCGTCGCAGGCGCGCTCCTGTCGGCGGCGGCCTGGTCGCAGGCCGGACGCCAGCCGGTCGACTGGGCCGGCGTGTCGCTCGAATCGATCGGCGGCGGCCCGCTGCCGACCAGGGACTATGCCGGCAAGGTCGTGCTGCTGGTCAACACGGCCTCCCTGTGCGGCTTCACCGGCCAGTACAAGGGCCTCGAGGAGCTGTGGCGCCGCTACAAGGACAAGGGCCTCGTGGTGCTGGGCGTGCCGTCGAACGATTTCGGCGGCCAGGAGCCCGGCAGCAAGGAGGAGATCAAGCGCTTCTGCGAGGCGAGCTTCGACGTCACCTTCCCGCTCGCCGACAAGCAGGTCGTGTCCGGTCCCGACGCCCATCCTCTCTATCGCTGGGCCGCGGCGCAGACCGGCACGATCGGCACGCCCAGCTGGAACTTCCACAAGATCCTGATCGGCCGCGACGGCCGCATCGTCGACTGGTTCACCGCCGTAAGCGGCACGGGATCGAAACTCGAACGCGCGATCGAGGCGGCGCTGGCCCGCACCACCTCATCCTGAGGAGGCGCGCGAAGCGTGCCGTCTCGAAGGATGGGCAACGGATGGGGTGCTCGTGCCCATGCTTCGAGACGCGCCCCTGCGGGGCGCTCCTCAGCATGAGGTTGCTATTTGAGCCGCGGAGCAGTCGAACGCCCGCGCCGAGGTCGCTCGACACCGATGCCGGTTCTCGCGATGATTGCGGCGCGCACGACCCAGCCCGGAGACCGAGAATGACCGCCACCGACAGCGCCGGCTCGTACATCCCCGTCGTCGACGCCGCCCTGCACCATCCTCCCCGGGGCTTCTCGGACCGCTTCGCCTATGGCTTCACCAAGACGCTGCGCTTCTTCGCCGACACGTTCTTCGCCCGGCGCTACGGCCATCGCGCCATCGTGCTGGAGACCGTCGCCGCGGTGCCCGGCATGGTCGGCGCCACGCTCACCCACCTCAAGTGCCTGCGCCGCATGTCGGATGACAATGGCTGGATCCGGACCCTGCTCGAAGAGGCCGAGAACGAGCGCATGCACCTGATGACCTTCATCAAGATCGCGCAGCCCACCTTGTTCGAGCGGTTCGTCGTGCTCACGGTGCAGTGGTTCTTCTATGTCGGCTTCTTCCTGCTCTACCTGATCAGCTCGAAGACCGCGCATCGCGTCGTCGGCTATTTCGAGGAAGAAGCCGTCATCAGCTACAGCCACTACCTTAAGGAGCTCGACGAGGGCCGCGCGGAGAATCCGCCGGCGCCGTCGATCGCGATCCACTACTGGAAGATGCCGCCGGACGCGATGCTGCGCGACGTCATCCGCATCATCCAGGCCGACGAAGCCCATCACCGCGATGTCAATCACAGCCTGGCCGACGAACTCGGCGGCCGGCCGGCGGGCGAACGGCCGATCGCTCCCTATCCGAGGCACGCGGTGGACCTGCGCGAGCCGGCCTGAGCCGCAGAGCGGGCAAATCCCGCGGCGGGGTTTGGCCGCGAGCGAATGGCCGCGCTATCGTTGACGCTTCCAACGCTGGAGACATTCCCATGGCTGCCGCCGCCCCCCTCACTGCCGAAGACCACGCGCGCACGATGGCCGAGTACAGCCGCGCAGGCGAGGCGCGCGCCCGGGCGCTCGGCAATCGCGGGCCGATCCGCTTCGGCGCCGACGGCAAGCTGGCGCAGGACATCGTCGAGTCCTACTGGACGCACGGCTTCTACGTCTTCGAGGGCGTCGCCGGACCCGAGGAACTGGCCGAGCTGCGCGCCGACGTCGATGCGATCCTCGATCGCGCCCCGGTCGAACCCGGCGCGGCACTCGACCGTCACGGCCGCCCTGCCTTCGGCGAGGGCGTGCTGAAGCCGCCCTATCGCTGGGCCAAGCCGCTCAGCGACCCGCTCGGCGGCACGGACAAGAACAACGGCCGCCATCCGGTGGCGATGAGCCAGCCGACCCTGGGCGAAGACGCGCCCGCGTGGACCGTCGAGCTGCTCGACGGCAACCTCTACCTGATGAACGCCGCGTTCCGGCTCTACGGCCATCCCGGCCTGATGGCCGCCGCCGAGGCGATCCTCGGCGAGGATTTCGTCCCCTACAACGAGGTGACCTTCATCAAGGAAGCGGGCCTCGGCCCCTCGGTCGCGTGGCACCAGGACGGCACGACGCACTGGAATGCCGCCGACTGGGACATGGGCGCCCACGGCTTCAACTTCATGACCCAGCTCTATCCCAGCACCGCGGGCAACTGCGTCTGGGTGCTGCCGGGCAGCCACCGCCACGGCAAGGCCGACATCCGCAAACTGGTCGCCGAGAGCGGCTCCGACCGGATCGCGGGCGCGGTGCCGATGCTGGCCGGCGCCGGCGACACGATCGTCACCAACCGCCAGCTGCTGCACGGCTCCTTCGCCAACTCCTCGCCCGACCGCCGCGTCACACTCAATGCCGGCTTCTTTCCGCGCCGCCGGGTGCTGAACGTCACGACCAAACGCCTGACCGGCGAGGTCGTGACCTACGACGGCGAGCGCATCGACAAGCGGCTGCGCATCCTGCTGCTGGCCATCGACGCGCGCCGCCAGCGCTTCCCGCACGAGAAGAGCTACGTCTATCGCCCGCTCGCCGACCGCCAGGACGAGAACCGCTGGAGCGAGTCGATGCGCGACACGGTGCTGAAGAATTATAACCAGCTCGACATGTTCATCTGAGGGGATGCGGTTCAGCGTCTTCCTGCTGCTCGCGCTCGCCGCCCTGCCGGCGCACGCGCAGGACGCCGAGCCTCTCTCCTCCGAAGACGACATCACCGCCTACTGCCTGGGTGTGAACCGCCTGCTCGCCGAGCGCTTCCGCCAGATGCAGCTCTGGGGCTGCGGCAAGGCTTCGTCGATGCAATGGTGCCGCGACGCCAAGGCCTCGGCGCCGGAGGCGATGCGGATGCGCGAGCGGCTGGTGATCCGCTTCGCCAACGAACTGACGCGCAAGGGCCTGCTCGACGTCGAGCGCCCCGCCGACGCCCGCGCGGGCCTGACGCAGATCGTGGCCGACGGCTCGACCGACGCCGCACGCTGCTTCAACCCGGACGGCGACCGCGACGAGCCCGCCTGCGAGCGGCTGCAGCGTTGCGAGGAAGCAGAGCAGCATGTCGGGCAGTAGTGCTCTTGCGAAGGATCATGGCTGGGGGCGCGCCACTCCAGTGGCGCGTTCTTCTCTTTGCAACAATCCAAGACGCGCCACTGGAGTGGCGCGCCCCCAGCAAAGCCTCGGCTAGCCGCCGCGCAAGCCGCATGCGAGATTTCCCAGTGGGCTTCTGCCCGAAGTATTCAGCGAGGACACGGATGACCCAGTCGACATGGCGCGAGCGCGCGGGCACGCAATTCACCTGCGAGAAGCAGCCGGCGCATGGGCCGCGCGGCATGGCCGTGTCCAACCATCCGCTGGCCTCGGCCGCGGGCCTGGAAATGCTGGCGGCCGGCGGCAATGCGGTCGATGCGGCCGTCGCCATGCAGTTCGCGCTGACCGTCGTTGAGCCGATGATGGTCGGGCTGATCGGCGGCACGACCTGCCACATCCGGCTGGCCGACGGCAGCCATCGCATCCTCGACGGCATGAGCGCCGTGCCGAAGTCGGGCCATCCCGACATGTACAAGCCGGTCCCCGGCGCGGCGCCCGAGGTCTACGACGTCGAGGGCCAGGAGAACCTGGTCGGGCCGAAGTCGGTCGCGACGCCGGGCTCGCTGCGCGCCTGGTGCCTGGCGCTGGAACGCTTCGGCACGATGAGCCTGGCCGACGTGATGCAGCCCGCGATCCGCCACGCCGCGCGCGGCTTCGCGGTGACGCCCTATCTTTCGGATTGCATCAAGGATGCCGGTCCCGACCTCCTCAAGGACAAGCTCGCCGCCGCGCTGCTGCTCCCCAACGGCACGCCGCTGAAAGCGGGCGAGCGGCTGATGCAGGGCCAGTATGCCGAGGCGCTCACGCTGGTCTCGCAGCAGGGCGAGAAGGCGCTGCATGGCGGGCCGCTGGGCGGCCTGCTCGTCGAATGCATGGAGAAGTCCGGCGGCTTCGTGCGCCGCGACGATCTCACCGGCTACAAGGTCGAAGAGCGCGCGCCGATCCGCGGCCACTATCGCGGCTGGGAGATTTTAGGCCCGCCGCCGCCCGCCGCCTCGGGCGTGCACATCGCCCAGATGCTGAACATCCTCGAAGCCTACGACATCGCCAGGATGGGCTTCGGCAGCGTCGACACGCTGCACCTGCTGGCCGAAGTGCTGAAGATCGCCTTTGCCGACCGCGCCGAGGCGAGCGGCGATCCGGACTTCGTTAAGGTGCCGGTCGAGCGCATCGTGAGCCGCGACTATGCCGACCAGCGCCGCAAGCTTTTAGACATCGCCCGCGCCACGCAGTGGACGGGTGGCCTTCAGGCGGCCGAGGGCCAGGACACGACCCATCTCACCGTGGCCGACGGCAAGGGCAACGTCGTCAGCACGACGCAGACCATCAACAGCCTGTTCGGGGCGCGCTTCATCGTGCCCGGCACCGGCATGATCCCCAACAACTACATGAACAACTACGACCCGCGCCGCGGCAACGCGCTGTCGATCGCGCCGGGCAAGCGGGTCACGACCTCGATGTCGCCGATGATGGCGTTGAAGGACGGCAAGGTGCGCTATGCGCTGGGCCTGCCCGGCGGCCGCAAGATCTTCCCCTCGGCGCTGCAGGCGCTGCTCAACCTGATCGACCACGGCATGGAGTTGCAGGAAGCCGTCGAGGCACCGCGCATCTGGACCGAGGGTCACGTACTGGAAGTCGAGCACGGCATCCCCGCCCCGGTGCGCCAGGGCCTCGAAGCCCGCGGCCACACGCTCAAGATCATGCCGACCGTGGCCGGCGGCATGAATGCCATCCAGTTCCACGACGACGGCACCCTGACCGGCGCCGCCTGCTGGCGCGCAGATGGCACGGCGGCTGCGCTGGGTGGCGGGCTGGCTCGCGCAGGCGTGAGGTTCGTGCTGCCGAATTGATGAAGCAAGCAATCATAATAAGTCTGGCTTAAGGAAGCCCCATGAAAGAGAGGAACGCTTGAGCATCCACAATAGTTCTCAATTTATCCGCCAAGTTAAGCAAAACCCTGAGAATTTCTATGTCATCCATTACTCCTGCCAAAGCTTGTACGATGACAACGAAGCCCTTTCACCGCGCATAACTTCGATTGGCATAAGTCACTACGTCACCGAGCAAACCGTCAGTTTCTCCACTCATTCTATCGCGGAGGAGCTTCATATTCCGCGCGAATCAGTGCGGGAGCAGTTTGACGAAGTCGAACGTGAATTGCTCAAGGGGTTTTACGCATTCATCCGAGATCGGCGCGACAAGCACTGGATTCACTGGAACATGCGAAATCTCACATTTGGTTTCGAGCATCTTGAGCATCGGTACCGAGTGCTGGGCGGCAATGATGCACCCGTGATTCCAGTGGAGCGACGCCTAAACTTGAACGACTTGCTGTCTGATCGCTACGGCAGTGATTACGCAGCCCATCCAAAATTGAAATCTTTGATGGAATTGAACGGGGGCGTTCATCGACATTTCCTGTCGGGCGAAGAAGAAGTTCAAGCTTTTCAGAATAATGAATTCATCAGAATGCACAACTCGACGCTCTGTAAAGTCGGCTTCCTAAACTCGGCAATACGCAAACTCTTGAAAGGGAAGTTGCAAACGGCATCGCGTGGCTGGGGCATCGCACTTGATAGGCTTTTTGAAGCGCGGCCCGCGAAGGCTGTCGGCTTAGCTGGCACATTAATCACGATTGGCGTTGGCTTGTGGCAGATATTACTTTGGACTGGCGCGCTGTGATCATCGCATGATACTCCGTTGGGTTCCCTTAAGCACGGCGTCAAGAATCAGCGGCGTAGCTCGTGTGCCGTCATGGGCACGAAAGCAAGCGCATAACCTACGAAACAAATTGCGGAAGCATTAACGACTCAAAGCGCCGCGCTAGATGCAGCGCCTGCTGGAGGAGGCCTGGATGGTAGGCGCATCACCGATATGGCACACGAGGCTCAGGCATCCGACTCGCCCAAAGCTTTCGACGGGACGTTCAAGAAAGTTTCTGGCACTTCGGCTCCCCCGCCTCATCCAGTCGGGAAGAGAGCTTCTTCATAAATCCCCTCACTGAGTTGAAAATGTGCTCCGCCTCATCGGCAGTATACTTGTTCTCGACATGCATAGTGGCGTTACGCCAAGCGTTCTTAATCGCGTCCAACGAAACGTAAGCGCTCTCGAAGAAAGACTTGTCTTCTGGGTTGTCCCACCGTCTCTGACCAATCGAATCTTTGATGGACTTAAGGATAACGCCCCAGTTCCTTTCAGCAGCCTTGGTAGGCGGCGGAATATTCAAACATGCCGCTAGAGCCTTCACACCAATTTCCACAAGACGCATCAAGTGAAATACGGCAGCAGTAGAGCGGTCAAATGCAAAACATTTAGCTGCTTCATCTAGTTCGAACGCGGCTGAAGGAAATTTTGCTTCGAACTCGGAACCAAATAACGGCTCCTTCGGATCATAGTATTTCCGATGCAGCGGACTCAATTGGAAGAAGATATGTGTACCTATTTCGTCACGTAGACGACTGAGTAGCTGCTCAATCTCATCGGGCTTTAGATCGCGTAACACACACTGTCGGGAAAGTCGCTCCGCTTCCTTTAATGAAAACTCCATGCCCATTTGAGAGATCAGGGGCAATATACCTCTCAACGCTTCTTCAATTGCCTCCCGATTCTTGGCTTTAAGTTCCTGAGCAGATTCCCTTGCGAGTTTCTCTGCTTCGGATGCAAGCCGCCTAGCCTCTGCTAGCTCCCGCTCAAGAGCAGTGATCTTTGGAAAGTTCAGCAGCTTACCCAAACCAGTACGCCGGGGCAGGCCATCGTCTTTGGTCTCACCAATCGATCGATGATTGGGCATAGCGATCATCGCCATGCGGGTCATTGCTAATGCTTGAGACAGGACAACAAACTGAGGCGCGTAGAATTCCATCATATCCCACAGACTCCATAGGCATTTCGGCCGGAGGCGGGAGGGCAAATAGTATCAAGCCGAAGCGTAGTCATACCTCCCCCCCGAAGAGTAGGTTATGGCAAGTGCGACTTCACCATTAAGATGTAAAGGCGTCGCGTCCACGGCTCGCAACCAAGCTGCTGATGCGACCAAGGGTCATGACCCCATCGCCCTCGTAAGACGAGGGCACTTCCCCTTTGCGGAGTCCGCAAAGGGAAAGAGTTACTCAATGAAACACCCGCCCCGAGTCGATCACCAGCGTCTGACCGGTCGTGCTGTTGGTCCGGCACATGGTGACGACCTGGTCGGCGCAATCGTCCTTGTCGGCGGGTTTGCCGAGCAGGGAGGCGCTGGCGTTCTTGGCCACCACCTCCGGCCGCAGGTTCGCCGTCGCGCGGGTGCCTTCGAGCAGGCCGGGGGCCACGCAGTTCACCAGCACCTCGGGCGCCAGCGCCACGGCCATGCACTTGGTGAGATGGATGAGGCCGGCCTTCGAGACGGCGTAGGCGATCGAGGAGCCGGTCGGCCCCAGCCCCGCGACCGAGGCGATGTTGACGATGCGGCCGGCACCCTGCTTCTTCATCACCGGACCGACGGCCTTGGTGAGCAGCATTGGGCCGGTCAGGTTGATGTCGATGATCTTGGTCCATTCCTCATAGGTGAGGCCGTCGAGATCGGTGAAGGGGATCGACTTGTTGTAGGCCGCGTCGTTCACGAGGATGTCGAGCCGGCCGAAGCGCTTCACGACGTCATCGACCAGCTTCTGGACCTGGTCGCGCTGCGTCACGTCGCAGGCGAAGGTCGCGGCGGCGACCTGGTGCTTCTCGAGATCGCGCGCGACGCCCTCGGCCTGGTCCTTGCTCTGGGCATAGACGACGGCGATGTGGCAGCCCTGTTGCGCCAGCGCGTGACAGATGCGTTGCCCCAGTCCGCCGTTGCCGCCGGTGACTACAGCCACTTTTCCCTTGAGATCCATCCGTTTCCCCCTTGGCTGCCTTGCGACCCGTGCCGGGTGCAGGCCTCGATTCGT
>JAKFVZ010000512.1 GCA_021732965.1 Reyranella sp. | reverse complement strand
CGGCGGCGGGCTGGGCGGGGCGCTGGCGGCCGGCGGCGGCGTGGGCGGCGCCTCGGGCTTGGCTTCCGGGATCGGTGGCTGCGGCGCCGGCGCCTCCATCGAGACCTCGATCACGTCCTCGAACGGATCGACGTGGCGCAGCGGCGAGATCCAGTACAGCGCCAGGCCCACCCCGACATGAAGCAATGCCGTCAGAGCCAGCGCTGCCGGCGGCATATGATCGAAGCGCGCGTAGGTGAGACTGACGTCGTGAGCCACGGTGACCCCGTTTTACGAGGCGATCCGGTCGGCCGCTAGTTGATCGGCTCGGACTTATAGACGCCCCACATGCCGCTGCGCTCGATCCAGCCGCTGACGCCGGAGACCTTCACACGGCACCAGTCGCCAGCGCAGGAGCGGATCTCGCCCAGGACCTCCGGCTCGAGCTTGGCGACGACCTCGGCGGACGAGGCCGGCGTCTTGTAGAGGCTGGTGGTCTTCGCAGAGATGATGAACGAGCGCTTGCCGCTCAGCAGGCTCTGGTGGACCCAGCCACTGGCGCCCTGCCAGTCGCGAATTTTACGCCAGTTCTCGTACTCGGCGACGATTTCCACGGGCATTGCCTTGCGCTTGAACATCCAGTCGATGGGGTATCGGGCACCCGGCCCGGTCCTGACATTGACCTCGTCCGAGCGAAGCGACGCGAAGCGGGGGATCGGCAGGCCGGAGCCTTTGCGCTGGGCTGTCGGCTTGTCGGGCGCGGCAAAGGCTGCCTTTCCGCCTGCCTGGGGCAATAAAAACGCCGCCAAAGCAACGGAGAAGCCGCAAACCAGGGCCGCCGATCGAATTCCCATTGGCCGTTATATACCTGAAATCTTCATATTCATCGACAAGTCTTTGAAATGGCGCGACTTTCCGGCGCGCGCTTCCATGGACCCGTTTGCTGGACAAAACGCGCGCGGACTTGGTAATCGGGCTTTGTCACTGTCTCGAGCCAGCGCCGGTCCCATTTTCACATGCCGTCCACCCCGAAGAAAAAACCGCTGGTGATCGTCACCCGAAAGCTTCCCGACGCGATCGAGACGCGTCTCATGGAGCTGTTCGACACCCGCCTCAACGCCGACGACAAGCCGATGACCGGCCCGCAGCTCGTCGAGGCGGTGAAAGCCGCCGACGTGCTGGTGCCGACCGTCACCGACCGGATCGACAGCCGCGTGCTGTCGCAGGCCGGGCCGAAGCTGAAGCTGGTCGCCTCGTTCGGCACGGGCGTCGATCACATCGACCTGGATACGGCCCGCCAGCGCGGAATCATCGTCACCAACACGCCGGGTGTGCTCACCGAAGACACCGCCGACATGTCGATGGCGCTGGTGCTGGCGACGGCGCGGCGCATGGGCGAGGGCGAGCGGCTGGTGCGCAGCGGCAAGTGGTCCGGCTGGAGTCCGACCTCGATGCTGGGCGCGCGGTTGCAGGGCAAGCGTATGGGCATCGTCGGCATGGGCCGCATCGGCCAGGCGCTGGCGCGTCGCGCGCGCGGCTTCGGCCTCGCCATCCACTACCACAATCGCAAGCGCGTCCACGGCGACATCGAGCGCGAACTCGAGGCGACCTACTGGGAGAGCCTCGACCAGATGCTGGCGCGCATGGACATCGTGTCGGTCAACTGCCCGCACACGCCCGCGACGTTCCATCTCCTGTCGGCCCGCCGCCTCAAGCTGATGAAGCCGTCGGCCATTCTCGTGAACACCGCGCGCGGCGAGGTGATCGACGAGAACGCGATGGTCCGCATGCTGAAGGCCGGCGAGATGGCCGGCGCCGGCCTCGACGTCTATGAGAACGAGCCGCAGGTGAATCCGAAGCTGCTCGAACTCGATCGCGTCGTCCTGCTGCCGCACATGGGCTCGGCCACGCTCGAAGGCCGCATCGAGATGGGCGAGAAGGTCCTGATCAACATCAAGACCTTCGCCGACGGCCACAAGCCGCCGGACCGCGTGCTCGCCACCATGTTTTGAAGCTGTCGTCCTGAGCGAAGCGAAGGACCTCACGTAACGACCAAAGCACTCCTCGGCGGGCGCGAGATCCTTCGCTTCGCTCAGGATGACAAGAACTACAGGTCGCCCTCCACCATCTCCCGCGCGCGATTGTTGATCAGCACGTCGCGCGTCGCGCGGCCGACCTGGGCGCCGATCAGGATGGTGAGCGACGTCCAGTACATCCAGACCATGATGGCCGCGAAGCCCGCCGTGGCGCCGAAGGCCGAGGTGAGCTGCGTCACCTCGAAGTAGAAGACCAGCGCGCGGTTGCCGGCGGCGAACAGCAGCGCGTTTACCAGCCCGCCGATCAGTGCGTATCGCCAGGGCACCTTGCCCGTCGGTAGCCACTTGTAGATCAGCGTGAAGAAGCCCGAGAGCAGGCCGTAGTGCACCGAGGTTGAGATCGCCGGGCCGATCCAGACGCCGAGCACCGGAAACCTTTCAAGCACGCCGGCATAAGCCGAGACGAGCACGCTCGCCAGGATCACGACGATCAGCAGCACGCCCAGCACGATCATCAGCAGGATGGCGAGCATCCGCGACTTCAGGCTGGCCAGCACCGGGTGCACGACCGGGCTCTTGTGGTCGCGCCAGATCGCATCGATGCCGTCGTCCAGTTCGACGAAGACGCGCGTGCCCGTGTAGAGCAGCACGGCCGCGCCGGCGAGGGCCGCGATGCCGCCGCCGCGGAACAGGTCCTCCGAGGCGAAGCGCCGGATGGTGCGCAGCTGGTCCTGCGCCACGATGGTGCCCAGCGCGTCGAAGATCGCCTCCTGCGCCATGAACCGGCCGACGAACGGCTCGGCGATGGCGATGGTGAAGATCATGATCGGGCCCAGCGCGAACATCGTATAGAACGCCATCGCGGCGGCCGAGGTCGAAAGCCGGTTCGAGAAATAGCCGTAACCGGCCTCGTAGGCGATACGCCAGAGGGTGGTGATCATGTTCAACGCAGGTGAGCAATGGCGTTGGCATAATACGCGAGAACAGGCCGTTCGGTTGCCACCACCGAAAAAAGCCCCTCGCCGCTCTCCTCGATGAGATGGCGCAGCGACAGCATGCGCAGCCCGACATGGAAGGCGTAGTCGCGATCGCCGCGTGGCAGATAGAGCCGGGCGCCGCGTCCATCCAAATGTGAAACCAGCTCCGAGGCCCTGACCTTGAGTTCGAGTTCGTCGAGCGGCCGCTCGGCTTCGAGCAGGACCGTCGCGATCAGCGATACGGGCAGGACCGGCACCAGCCGTGCGATCTCCCCCATCACATCGTTCGCCAGCCGACCGATCACCTCGAAGCGCTGGTCCTTGTCGAGGGCGCGCAGGTCGCCGCCATTTGTCGCGAGCCAGTCGCGTGCCGAGATCGGGGCGCCGAAATTCACGCAGGCATAGCCGAAGCGGAACCATTCTCCCCGCAGCATCAGGCCGACCTGGCTCGCCCAGAAGGAAAGGGCGGTGCGCGTCGCGAACCAGACGCCGCGCCGGGGCGCTTCCCGGTCGAGCGAGCGCAGCAGGGTGCGGTCCTCCAGAACGCGGTCGTAGTTCAGCGCCACCGGCACGAAGACGATGTCGTGCGTGCCCGTGGGATCGAACGACTTCAGCATGTAGTCGAACAGGCCGAGCTTGGGCTCGCGCAGGCGGCCGTCTCGCGACAGGCCGCCTTCGGGATACATCGCCTGCGCGACACCGGCCTCGGTCGCCATATGGACGTAGCGTTCGAGGACGCGCCGGTAGATCGGACTGTCGGAGTTGCGGCGCACGAAGTAGGCGCCCATCGAACGGATGAGCTGCTGCAGCGGCCAGATGCGCGCCCATTCGCCGACGGCATAGGACAGCGCGGTGCGCTCGGCGGCCAGGAAGGCCACCAGCACGTAGTCCATGTTGCTGCGGTGGTTCATCACGAACACCACGGTCGTGTCGGGCGACACGCCGGCCAGCGTGCGTTCGTCGGCGTAACCCAGGCGCACGCGATAGAGGAAGCGCGCGACGGCGCGGGCGATGGAGTAGCCGACGCGGAAATAGACGTAGGCGTTGAAGGTCGGCACGATCTCGCGCGCGTAGCG
Organism: Reyranella sp.; assembly: GCA_021732965.1. Lineage (GTDB taxonomy): Bacteria > Pseudomonadota > Alphaproteobacteria > Reyranellales > Reyranellaceae > Reyranella. The sequence continues at coordinate 13,266 of JAKFVZ010000512.1, read as the reverse complement.
ATGGACTTCCGTCATCGCGACTTCGCGCGGCACGTTGTGGGTGCGCGCGTGCTCGTTGGCCGCGGCCACCACCTGAGGGTCGTAGATCAGCCGGTCGATCAGCACCTGTCGCTTGGTGAGCTGGAACGGCTTGATCTCGACGGCGAGCCGGCGGTTCACGCGGTCGATCAGCCGGTTGAGCCGGCGCCGCAGGAACCAGCGGCCGCTCGGGATCAGCAGCCGGTCGAGCAGCGACCACAGCGCAAAGGCCATGATCGCGACGAACAGCCAGAGCGGGACGGTGACGGGCTCGCCCATGTCCGGCTTCCCCGCCGTTGCCGTCAGTACTGCTTGAGGCCGAGCCCGGCGATGGCGAGCAGAATGGCGGACACGCCGAGGACCAGGGTGGTTGCCAGGGTGCCCAGCAGGCGGCCCTTGGGGATGAGGCCCAGTATCCCGCCCGCGTGCAGGATGCGGGCGACCAGCAGCGCCACGGAAAGCCCCGCCACGATGCGGAAGCCGTAGAAGTCGCTCGCCATGTAGATCATGAGCAGGCAGAGCGGGGCGAATTCCATCAGGTTGCCGTGCGCCCGCACCGCCGCCTGCATCTCGGCATCGCCACCGTCGCCCAGGTTGATCCGCTTGCGGCCGCGCATCAGTCCGACATGGACGGTGAGCACGGCCGCCATCAGACCGAGCAGGCCGGCACAGACGTAGAATACGGGCATTGGCGGCTCCCCCCGGACGGCCTCTCGATTTGCCGGCATTCTATGACCATATTCGCCGGGCACCAGCCGTCGAAAGCACAGGGAGCCGTGCCATGTGGCGAATTCTGCGCAAGAAGACCGAGATGCCGACCGCCGACCGCGCCCTGCCGGGCCGCCCGGCGCCGGACTTCGAGATCCCCGTGATGCACTACGTCAACGGCACCCGCATTCAGCCACCGTTCCCGGCCGGTCTCGAACAGGCGATGTTCGGCCTGGGCTGCTTCTGGGGCGCCGAGCGCGCGTTCTGGGAAGCGCCGGACGTTTATGCGACCGCGGTGGGTTACGCTGCGGGCCTGACGCCCAACCCGACCTACGAGGAAGTCTGCTCGGGCTACACCGGCCATAACGAGGTGGTGACGGTCTGGTTCGATCCGGCGAAGACCTCGTACGAGGCATTGCTGCGCCTGTTCTGGGAGAGCCACGACCCGACCCAGGGCATGCGCCAGGGCAACGATGTCGGCACGCAGTATCGCTCGGGCATCTACACCTTCTGCGAGACGCAGAAGCAGCAGGCCGTCGCCTCGCGCGCGGTCTTCCAGCAGGCGCTCGCCCGCAAGGGCTACGGAAGGATCACGACCGAGATCGTCGACGCCCCGGCCTTCTACTACGCCGAGGACTATCACCAGCAGTATCTCGCCAAGAACCCCGGCGGCTATTGCGGCCTCGGCGGCACCGGCGTGTCGTGCCCCATCGGCCTCGGTTTGGCGGCGGAGTAAGCGAAGCACCGCGCCTCAAACTCCTCTCCGCCACGCAGTGGGGGAGAGGAAGGGGCCCATTGCGCAGCAATGGGAAGGTGAGGTGGTGCGGACAAATAAGCGGTGAAATGGTCGAGGGACACCTCACCCTCCCCACGCTTCGCGCGGGTCCCCTCCCTCTCCCCACGCTCACGCGCGCGGAGAGGGCCAATTACACAGGCTTTGCGGTCGCGTCGTAGCCGAATTCCTCGTCGAGCGCGGCGATCTGGCGGCGGAAGTCGATGCGCAGCCGCGCCTTGTCGCTCTCGTCGAGCCACGAGCCTTCGACCGAGTTCAGGCTGAACATGCGGGCCTTGTCCGGGCCCCAGCCGATCGTCTCGAACAGCGTCGTGAAGCCGTGGCCGAGATCGGTCCCGAACATCGCCGGATCGTCGGTGTTGATCGTGACGTTGAGGCCGGCCTCGACCATGCGGCGGATGCGTTGCGGCCGGTGCGGGCGATTGTGCAGCAGGCTGGTCCAGGCGCAGGGCGTGAAGTAGAGCCCATCCTTGCGCGCCTCGGCCATCACATAGTCCGAGGCCAGCATGTTGTAGCCATGATCGATGCGGTCGCAGCGCAGCACGTCGCGGCAGATCAGATAGTTGGTCGGCGGCGCTTCCAGCGGCGTGAGGTAATCCTCGCAGCAATGCGCGGTGCAGCGCAGCCCGCCCTTGCGGGCGCGCGCATAGGCCTCGGCGAAGAGGGCCGGCGGGCCGACGCTCTCGTTGCCGTCGAGCCCGATGCCGATGACCAGTTCGTGCGGATTTGCGAGCGCGGTCTCGACGATCTCGACGGCCTGGGCCGGCGAGTTGATCGAGCGGTCGATGCAGCAGATCAGGCGGGCCGAGATGCCGAAGTCGCGGCCGACCCGCTCGATCCCGTTCGCCATGCCGGCCACCATCGACGGATAGTCGATGCCGTTGGGATAGAAGTAGTCGGGATTGAAGAAGAACTCGACGTGCCGCAGGTTGCCGTCGCGTTGGGCATCCTCGCAATACTCGTACACCGCGCGGCTGAAATCCTCCTGCGTGCGCAGCACCAGTGCCGAGAGGCGCAGGATCTCGAGGAAGCCGTCGAAGTTGGGCCACTGGTAGAGCTGCTCGGCTGGCCGCGGCAGCGGCAGGCCGTACTTCTTCGCCAGCTCGGCGACCGTGGTCGCGCGCAACGTGCCGGCGATGTGGCAGTGCAGCTCGGCCTTGGGGATGCGCCGCAGGTAATCTTCGGCAACGGCCTTCGCCATGATGGCGCTCCTCACTTCTTCTCGATGTTGTAGAGCAGCATCACCGGCGACTTCAGCACGCCTTCGAGATTGTTGCGCCAGGCCGACGGCGTCGTGAACTGCGCCAGCGGCAGATACAGCACCTGCTCGTAGGCGCGGACCTGGATCTCGGTGGCGATGGTTTTCCGCGCGGCCTCGTCGGCGGCCGTGGCGAACTTGAGCCGCAGCTCGTCGGTCTTCGGATCGGTCGGCCAGCCCCAGGCGGAAGCGGGCGGTCCCGACGCGACGAGGAACGGGTTGCTGAGCGGATTGCCCTGGTCGGGCACGGAGTTCGTCGTGTGGGCGAGGTTCCAGCCGCCCTTGTCGACCGGCCCGGTGTTGAGCCTGCGCGTGGCGAAGGTCTGGAAGTCCATCGACACCATGTCGACCTTGAAGCCGAGATCGACCAGCACCTGGCGCGTGACATTGCCCAGCGCGGCGATGCCCGGCGCGTTGGCGACGTGCAGCATCACCAGCGGCTTGGACATGTCGACATTGGCCTCCTTCAGCATCGCCTTGGCGGCCGCCATGTCGAAGGAGGGGATGCCGTCCTTGCTCTCGTAAGGCATGCCGCAGCCGAACATGGCGGCGCAGTCGGTGGCGAACTTCGGATCGCCGGCCACGACGGCGGCGTACATTGAGCGGTCGACCGCGCGGGCGATCGCCTGCCGCACCTTGAGATTGTCGAACGGCTGCTGCAGGTGGTTCATGCGCATGATCGCCTGGAAGCCGAACCTGCTCACGACATCGGCCTTGGCGCCGGACTTCGCGTCGAACAGCGGCAGCAGGTCGGCCGGCACGCGTTCGAGATAGTCGACCTCGCCGCGGATCAGCGCGCTCACCTGTGTCTGGGCGTCGGGCATGCCCAGCATCTCAACCCTGTCCATCTTCGCGATCTTGCCGCCGGAGGCCCAGTTGGGCGGCTCGCTGCGCGGCTTGTAGTCGGCGAACTTGTCGAGGACGATCTTCACGCCCGGCTCATGCAGGTCGGCGCGGAACCTGTAGGGACCGGAGCCCACGATCTCCTTCACCTGCTCGCTGCCCGGTGTCTTTGCGATCCGCTCCGGCATCATGAACGGCACGGGCGCACCGATCTTGGCGAGGCTGTCGAGCACCAGGCCGTAGGGCTCCTTCAGCACCAGCCGGATCGTATTGGCGTCGGTCGCCTCCAGCGAGGCGGTGAACTTGGCCAGGGTCTGGCCCATGCTGTCGCGCGAGGTCCAGCGCTGGATCGAGGCGACGCAGTCCGCCGCCGTCACCGGCTGGCCGTCATGCCATTTCATTCCGGGCCGCAGCACGAAGGTGTAGGTGAGCTTGTCGGGGCTGATCGTGTAGCGCTCGACCATCTGCGGCTTGGGCTCGAACTTGTCGTCGACCGCGAACAGCGTGTCGTAGATCAGGTAGCCCAGGTCGCGCGTCGTGAACGACGTGGTGAAATGCGGATCGAGGACGCGGCTCAGCGTCTCGGGCGCCACTTTGAGCGTCGACTGCGCCTGCACGGGCAGGGCGGCAAGAAGGGCGGAGGCGGTCAGCGCGGCCAAGGGCCAGGAGCGAAAATGGGTCATGCAATGGTTCCTCGATTCGGAAGCCGGTCGTGCACGCGTCATGCCACGTACGCCGTCCCGTTCGGCCCGTCAGCATGACGGGCGCGCCGCGGTGCTGAAAAGCGCTAGTTTCGGGACGGAGTGTGCGGTTTTACCGTACGGTCGGCCCGCCGCCGCATAAGGGTCGACCGCGTCCGGCCTTTGTCGCGCCGACTTCGCGCAGGCTGCCGGTCCAGGCGCGCCGGGCCGGCAGGCCCTGCAATTCTTCCCTCAGGAATTCCGCCAGCATGGAAGCGACAGGGGAGGGTTTGGCGTGGCGCGGCGCGATCAACGAGAGGTGGGAGCCGCGCACGTGGCGGTCCGCCAGCGGGATATGCACCAGGTCGCGGTCCGCGAAGTCGGCGCCGATGTCGGGCAGGCTGAGCAGCGCGATCTGCCTGTGCTCGCGCACCAGCATCTTCATCACCTCGACGGAGTTGGTCGTGACGACGCCCGCGAAGTGCACCTTGGCCCGTTCCAGCGCGGTTTCGAGGATGCGCCGCGAGGTGAGCGACGAATCGGGAAAGACGAAACTGTGGTTGGCGCATTCGGCCAGCCGGATCGACTTTCGGCCGGCCAGCGGATGGTCACGCGCCACGACGATCCCGGAGCTGGGCTGGATGCTTGCCAGGACGCGGATTTCCGGCAGCTTCGGCACGGCGTAGCAGATGGCGAGATCGAGCTTGCCGGCAACCAGCCGGTCGACGATCTCCGCCGTGCCGCCCATCAGCACGTCGAGCGACACCAGCGACTGGCGCTCGCGCATGTGGGTCATCAGGCGCGACACGACCGTGCGCGAGAAGCTTTCCATCAGGCCGAGCGAGGCATGGCCCCGCACCATGCTGCGAAGCTGGCCGATATGCTGCACCAGCTTCGCATGGTCGTGCTGCCAGCGCTGGATCTCCGCCGCCACCATCTGGCCGGCCGGCGTGAGCCGCATGCCCCGCGGCAGGCGCTCGAACAGCGCCGCGCCATACTCCGCCTCGAGGTTCAGGATCTGCCGGTTCACTGCCGAGGGCGAGAGGTTGAGCCGCGTCGCCGCGCGCCGGATCGAGCCCGTCTCCGCCACCACGAGCAGCCACGATGCCGACGGCGCGATGATCGGCATGGCGTCGTCTAGCCGGCCACCAGCGGCCGCAGCGCCGCGACGAAGCGGTCGAGTTCCTCGTCGGTGTTGTAGACGTGGACCGACGCGCGCATCACGTCCTTCAGGCCGCGACCCTTGAGGTCGAGCCGCGAGGAGAACTGCGTCGAGACCGAGACGTTGATGCGCTGGTCGCGCAGGGCCTGCTTCAGCGCCGGATGATCCTTGCCGTCGACGGCGAAGGTCACGATGGCGCCCTTGGTGACGCCGAGGTCGGTGAGCGTCACGCCCTTCACCGTTGCAAGGCGTTCGCGCAAGCCATCGGCCAGTTCGCGCAGGCGCGCCCATATGGCCGGCATGCCCAGCTCATTGCACTGGTCGGCCGCGACCTTGAGGCCGATCACGCCGGCGAAATAGCGCTCCCAGTTCTCGAAGCGCTTGGCGTCCGGCATCACCGTGTAGTCGTTGTCGCCGGACCAGCGGGCAGCATGGTTGTCGAGGAAGATGGGCTCGATCTGCGAGGTGCTGCGCGTGCGGGCATAGAGGAAGCCGGTGCCGCGGGGCCCGCGCATGTACTTGCGTCCCGTGGCCGACAGGAAGTCGCAGCCGATCTTCTTCACGTCGACCGGCATCATGCCGACCGACTGGCAGGCATCGAGCAGGTAGAGGATGCCGGCATCGTTCACGATCTTGCCGACCGCTTCCGCCGGCTGGACGAGCCCGCCCTGGGTCGGGATGTGCGAAATCGACACGAGCTTCGTACGCTTGTCGATGGCGCGTTCGAGGGCTCCAAGGTCGATCTGGCCGTGCCGGTCGTCGGGGATGACGACGATCTCGGCGCCGGTCTTCTTCGCCATCTGCAGGTAGGAGATGTAATTCGAAGAATACTCGCTGACGCAGGTCAGGATGCGGTCGCCCGGCTTGAAGTCGAGCGAATAGAAGGCGAGGTCCCAGGCGCGCGTGGCGTTCTCGACATAGGCGATTTCGTCCGCTTCCGCGCCGATCAGCGTGGCGATCGATGGGTAGAGACCATCGAGCACGGGTCTTGCCCGGTCGGCCGCCTCGTAGCCGCCGATCTCGGCTTCCAGCTTCAGGTGATCGAGCGTGGCGTCGAGGGTGCGGCGGCTGGGCAGCGAGGAGCCGGCCGCGTTGAGATGCAGTACGTGCGCGCAGCCCGGTGTCTCGGCGCGGATGCGGTCTATGTCGAGAGCCATGTCAGAACTTCCCCTGTTCCTTCAGCACGTCCTCGGCGACGCGCAGCGCATCGATGGCGGCGGGAAAGCCGCAATAGGCGATGGCGTGGGTGAAGATCTCGCGCAGCTCGACCTTGGTGCAGCCGTTGTTCAGCGCGCCCACCAGGTGGATCTTGAGCTCGTGCGGGCGGTTCAGGGCGCAGAGCATGGCGATGGTGATCATGCTGCGCTGCTTGCGGTCGAGCCCGTCGCGGGTCCATAGCGAGGCGTAGGCGAACTCCTCGGAGAAGGCGCGGACGGGGCCCCAGAAATCGTTGTTGGTCGCGTCGCGCCTGGCGAGATAGGATTCGCCCAGAACCTCGGACAGGACCTTCCGTCCTGCATCGCTGAGCGTCTTGTGAGCCTGTTCTTCGGACATGTCGCCTTCCTCCTGGTTCAGCCGTTTCCTGCCTAAAGCGACGCCGGAGCCCGAGCAACTGACCATTGCTCATGCAGGCGAAACGCTGCCCGTTACCTTCGTCCGCAACCCCCGCGCCCGCCGCGCGTCGCTGCGCGTCGATCCGGCCAACCGGCGCATCGTGCTGACGGCGCCGCTGCGCATGGCGCGCGGCACGGCCGTGAACTTTGCCGAGGCGCAGGCCGGGTGGATCGCCGCACGGCTCGGCCGCCTGCCGGAGCGGCGCCCGTTCGTCGACGGCGCCGAGATCCCGCTGTTCGGCGTGCCGCACCGCGTGCGCCATCATCCCGGTGCACGCGGCACGGTCTGGCGCGAGAACGGCGAGATCCACGTCGCGGGCCGGGCCGAGCACCTGTCGCGCCGCCTGAAGGACTGGCTGACGGCCGAACTGCGCGAGCGGCTGGTGCCGCTGGTCCATGCCAAGGCCGTGCGCGCGGAACGCCCGGTGAAGCGCATCACGGTGCGCGACACGCGCTCGCGCTGGGGAAGCTGCGGGCCCGATGCCGCGATGTCCTTCTCGTGGCGCCTGGTGTTCGCCCCGCCGGAAGTGCTCGACTATCTGGCGGCGCACGAGGCGGCGCATCTCGTCCATCTCAATCACGGACCGCGCTTCTGGGCGCTGGCCCGTTCGCTTTGTGATGGGCCGATCGAAGGACCGCAGGCCTGGCTCAAGAAGAACGGCGAGACCTTGCTGCAGTACGGGTCCTGACCGGTGGCCCGGTCCGGTGCGGGGCGGTACACTCGGCCGGCAGGGCAGGGAAGGTCGACGGTTCAAAAGTGCTGAGATCTCTACTCACGGTCGGCCGCACGTTCGCCGCCCATCCGATGACGCGCGACAATCAGCTCGCTGCCTGGACGCGGTTCGCCTGCTGGCATCTCAAGAGCCGTCTCAGTTCCGAGGTCGTGGCACCATGGATCGGCGGCCAGCGGCTGGTCGTGCGACGCGGCATGACCGGCGCGACCGGCAATCTCTATTTCGGCCTGCACGAATTCATGAGCATGGGACTCGTCCTGCATTTCCTGCGCGAGGGCGATCTCTTCCTCGATGCCGGCGCCAATGTCGGCACCTACACGGTGCTGGCGTCCGGCGTCTGCCGCGCCAGGACCGTCGCCATCGAGGCCGATCCCGATACCGCCCGCGACCTCGCGCGCAACGTCGAGATCAACGGGCTGCAGTCGCTGGTGTCGATCCGCGAGCTGGCGCTGGGCCCCAGCGACGGCAAGGTGATGTTCACGACCGGCCTCGGCGCGATGAACCAGGTCGTGACGGAACACCGCGCGGGCATACGCATCGTCCCGCAGAAAACGCTCGACCACGTGGTGGTCGATGCAGAGCCGGCGCTGCTGAAGCTCGATGTCGAGAAGTACGAGGACCAGGTGCTGCAGGGATCGATCGAGGTCCTGAAGAAGCCCAGCCTCAAGGTGGTGGCCCTCGAAGCCACGTCCGACTGGTCGACGAAGCTGTTCGCCGATCTCGGCTTCGAGCGCGCCTTCTACGATCCCTTCACCCGCATCCTGCAGCGCGAGCCCAACACGCTCGCCTTCTCGGACGGCAAGTGGACCCGCTCCAACGAGTTCTTCGTCCGCGACTGGCCGTTCGTCGAGGAGCGGCTCAAGACGGCGAAGCCGGTCACGGTGCTGGGCAAGACCCTTTGACCGTTTCCTTCCCCATTCAAATGGGGAAGTGCCCCGTCTTACGGGGCGATGGGGTCATGGGCCGGGCAAAGCTTATGACCCCTCCGTCGACGTGAGACGTCGACACCTCCCCATCTGAATGGCTATCGGATTCACACATCTCAAAAAATGACTCTGTATCAACGACTTAGCGGCGGCACGCCCGTTGCGCGTGACACCGTCACCGCTGCCAAGAACATTGAAAAGACTGAGCTTTTTGGCGGCCTATTTCTTCTGCACTAGGCGGCCGTCGAGATGTGTGAATGGGATAGATCTGAATGGGGAGGCGCTTGATCGATTAGCCGAATCTTCCGGGATCGCAGGCCTGCAGCGCGGCCGGGAGGTCCTCGCCGTCCATCAGGCGGGCGATCAGGCGGCCGGTGGCCGTGGCGAGCGTCAGGCCGAGATGCTGGTGGCCGTAGCCGCAATAGACGTTGGCGAGACGCGGTGCGCGGCCGATGGCGGGGCGATAGTCGGGCAGCGTCGGGCGCTCGCCGATCCAGCGGCTGGTTTCCGCGCCGCCGACGCCGGGGAAGATGTCCTTGAGGTGCTTCTTGAGGAGATCGGCACGATGCCAGGACGGCGGCTGGTGCGGCGCCGCCAGCTCGACCGTGCCCGCGATGCGCAGCCCCTCGGCCATCGGCGTGAAGAACAGGCCGCGATCGGGCGGGCTCACCGGCAGGTCGAACTGCACGTTGTCGGGCGCCACCATCACGTGATAGCCGCGCTCCGCGACCAGCGGCGCGTTGAAGCCCAGCAGGCGCGTCAGCTCGCCGGAGGCGCGGCCGGCTGCGATCATCACCGCGCTGGCGGGAATCTCGGAGTCGGTGAGCTGCACCGCCGTCACGCGATTGCCGTCGCGCCGGAAGCCGCGCACGCGGCCGCGCATCACCGTGCCGCCCTCGGCGGTGAAGCGCTCGACCAGCGTCGCCACGACCTTGTGCGGATTGATCGTGTGCGTGCCGTTCGGATAGTGGATGCCGCGCACGATGGTCCGGCTGAGGCCGGGCGCCAGCTCGCGCGCGCGGTTGCCGTCGACGATCTCGAACTCGGTGCCCTTGCCCGACTGCAGGCCGCGCATCTCGTCGGTGCCCTGGAAGGACGCTTCGCTCTCGTAGACGTAGAGCGCGCCGCGCGTGCGGAACAGCTCGCCGAGGCCCGACGCCTGGATCTCGGCCTTCCAGGCGATGTCGGCTTCGAGCATCAGCGGCTTGAACATCTCCTTGCCCTTCTGGACCTCTTTCTGGCTCATCGCCGCCAGGGCGAAGCGCGCCATCCACGGCAGCAGCCAGGGTAGGCTGGGCGGATGCACCGTGAGCGGACCGTCCCGGTCCATCAGCATCTGCGGCACCTTCTTCAGGGTGGCCGGCCGGGCGAGCGGGATCAGGCTGTCGACCGACAGGAAGCCCGCATTGCCGAAGGAGGTGGCATTGCCGGGCTCGGCACTGTCGAGAAGGATGACCTTGTGGCCGTTGCGCTGAAGGGCGCGGGCGGTGGCCGCGCCGACGATTCCGGCGCCGATGACGATGATGGGGTCGCTGGTGACTGTTTCGCTCATGCGCCCGACGTTAGCACGGCGGCTGCGGCAGCCCGAGGCGGCGATTGATTTGTGGCTGTGAATCCCTATTTAGGGCGCATGTCCTCCGCACAATCAGACAGTTCCCCCGGTCCCGGCTGGCATGCCACGACCATCCTCTCGGTTCGCAAGGACGGCCAGGTCGTCATGGCCGGCGACGGCCAGGTCTCGATGGGTCCGACCATCGTCAAGGGCAACGCCAAGAAGGTCCGCCGGATCGGCAACGGCCAGATCATCGCGGGCTTCGCCGGCGCCACGGCCGATGCCTTCACCCTGTTCGAACGGCTCGAGGCCAAGCTGGAGCGCCATCCCGGCCAGCTCCTGCGGGCCTGCATCGAACTCGCCAAGGACTGGCGGACCGACCGCTACCTGCGCCGGCTGGAGGCGATGATGGCGGTGGCGGACAAGGACGTGTCGCTGCTCCTGTCCGGCACCGGCGACGTGCTGGAGCCCGAGGGCGGCATCATCGCCATCGGCTCGGGCGGCAACTACGCGCTCTCCGCCGCGCGCGCGCTGATCGACGTGGACGGGCTCGACGCCGAGGCGATCGCCCGCAAGTCGATGAAGATCGCCGGCGACATCTGCGTCTACACGAACCACAACCTGGTCATCGAGAAGCTCTGAGAGAACCATGAGCGCCATGAGCAACGACTTTTCCCCGCGCGAGATCGTCTCCGAGCTCGACAAGCACATCATCGGCCAGCAGGAGGCCAAGCGTGCGGTTGCCATCGCGTTGCGCAACCGCTGGCGCCGCCTGCAGCTCTCCGATTCGCTGCGCGACGAGGTGCTGCCCAAGAACATCCTGATGATCGGGCCGACCGGCGTCGGCAAGACCGAGATCGCGCGCCGCCTCGCCCGGCTCACCAACGCGCCGTTCCTCAAGGTCGAGGCGACCAAGTTCACCGAGGTCGGCTATGTCGGCCGCGACGTCGAGCAGATCGCGCGCGACCTGATGGAGGCCGCCATCGAGATGGCGCGCGAAAGCCTGCGCAAGGACGTGAAGGCCAAGGCCGAGCTAGCCGCCGAGGACCGCGTTATCGAGGCGCTGTGCGGCGCCAACGCCAGCGAGGAGACGAAGCTGCGTTTCCGCCACAAGCTGCGGGCCGGCGAACTCGACGATCGCGAGATCGAGGTCGAAGTGGCTGATTCGGGCGGGCCCATGCAGTTCGAGGTGCCGGGCCAGCCCGGCGCGTCGGTCGGCATGATCAGTATCGGCGACATGCTGGGTAAGGCGTTCGGCGGGCGCACGAAGAAGCGCAAGATGACGGTGGCCGAGAGCCACCAGACTCTGATGCGCGAGGAGAGCGACAAGCTCCTCGACCAGGAGCGGGTGGTGCGCGAAGCGCGCGAGATGGTCGAGCAGAACGGCATCGTCTTCATCGACGAGATCGACAAGATCACCGCCCGCAGCGAGTTCCGCGGTGGCGGCGACGTGAGCCGCGAGGGCGTGCAGCGCGACCTGCTGCCGCTGATCGAGGGCACGACGGTGAACACCAAGCACGGGCCGGTGAAGACCGACCATGTCCTGTTCATCTGCTCCGGCGCGTTCCATCTCGCCAAGCCGTCGGACATGCTGCCGGAGCTGCAGGGCCGCCTGCCGATCCGCGTCAGCCTGGCCTCGCTCAGCCAGGAGGATTTCCGCCGCATCCTGACCGAGCCCGAAGCCAGCCTGGTCAAGCAGTACAAGGCGCTGCTGGCCACCGAGAAGGTCGAGCTCGACTTCAAGCCCGACGCGATCGACGAGCTGGCGCGGCTGTCGGCCGACATCAACGAGACGGTCGAGAACATCGGCGCGCGCCGGCTGCACACCGTGATGGAGAAGCTGCTGGAAGAGATCAGCTTCACCGCCTCGGACAAGCCTGGCACGAAGATGGAAATCGACGCCGCCTACGTCCGCGCGCATGTGAGCGAGCTGGCGAAGAACGCCGACCTCTCGAAGTTCGTGTTGTAGGCCGAGCAAAGCTCGGCCTGCTAGCGGCAGGACATTGCATAGCAATGTCCGGGAGCGCCGAAGGAAGAGCGATCACGCCTGACCCCTCCGTCGCGCTACGAGCGCGCCACCTCCCCATTTGAATGGGGAGGCAAAGTCTAAAGACAGTACGCCGCGATCAGGTCGACGAGATAGGCGGGGCCGTTCAGGCCCCACAGGATGAACGACACGACCGTCGCGGCCACGACCAGGCTGGCCAGTCCCCACAGCAGCACGGGGCGCCAGCCGGCGATCATGCCGGCTGCGGGATCGTCGCCGGACGCATGAGGCGCTCCTCGACGATCGGGTAGTGCAGCGCGGCCGAGACGAGGCCGAGCGCGATCGAGATCCACCACATCATGTCGTAGTTGCCCTGAAGGTCGAACAGCCGTCCGCCACCCCAGCCGCCGAAGAAGCTGCCGATCTGGTGGCCCATGAAGACGATGCCGTTCAGCATGGTGACGTGGACCGGCCCGAAGATGTAGCCGACCAGCGAGGTCGTGAGCGGCACGGTGCCCAGCCACAGGAAGCCGAGCGCGGCCGCAAAGATCAGCACCGAGGCGGCCGACAGGGGCGCGATCACGAAGCCCAGGAAGACCAGCGAGCGCAGCAGGTAGAGCGTCGACAGCAGGTTCTTGCGCTTGAAGCGGTTGCCCATCGAACTCCACAGGATGGCGCCGGCGATATTGAAGAGACCGACCATGCCGATCGCCCAGCCCCCCAGTTCGGCCGGCGAGAGGTTGACGCCGAACAGCGACAGGCCGATTCCCTTGTCGGAGATATAGGCCGGCAGGTGGCCGCCGACGAAGGCGACGTGGAAGCCGCAGACGAAGTAGCCGATCACCAGCAGCACGAAGCTGCGCTGCGCGAAGGCCTCGGACAGCGCCGCGCCGGTCGTCTGGCTGCCGCCGCTGCCGCGCTTGGAGGCCGCGATCTCCTTGCGGTCGTTGAGGCCGAGCGGCAGGACGATCATGACCAGGGCGAGGATGGTC
>JAKFVZ010000616.1 GCA_021732965.1 Reyranella sp. | reverse complement strand
ATTAGTCGCCCGCGTGGCTATTTCGGCGTCGGTCGCGACAAGTTCACGCTCGACGGCAAGGTGCCGCCCGGCATCAACGACGGCGTCCCCGGGGCCTCGACGGGACGCCTCACCTTCGACGCGGCGCCGCGCACGGTGATGGCCGTGTTCAACAACGAGACCATTCCGACCCGCACCTGGCCCGCCAAGGACGGTCACATCGTCGTGGCGGAGTTTTTGAATTAGCCCGTCGGGCTCGAGTCACATCGGGCCCACCACAACCTCATCCTGAGGAGCGGCCCCGGGCCGCGTCTCGAAGGATGGGCAACGGACGGGGTGCTCGCGCCCATGCTTCGAGACGCGCTCCTGCGGAGCGCTCCTCAGCATGAGGTTGTGCTGGTGCTGGTGAGAATCAGAGCCGTGAAGCGCTAACCCTCGTACGTGTATTTGAAATTGCAGTGGCTGGCGCCCTGCATGATCGTCTGCGTGCGTTCGAGCTTGAGCTTGGGGTCGTAGCCTTCGCAGAAGGCGCCGTCGCGGTTGCAGGAGAGGAGGGCGCCGATCTCGCCCAGGCCCATCGCCTTGTAGGTCTCGGCGTACTGGCAGCGCACGACGTTGAAGGTGAAGGTATCGGCGGTCTGTTCCTTGACGTCGATCTGCAGCGACCCGCCCGCCGTCCAGAGATGCTGGATGTCCTGGAACGACTTGAGCGAGGTGCCGCCGGGTACCGAGGCGGCGAACTGGCGGGCCTGCTCGATGGCCGAGCGGCGCACCGACTCCTCGATGGTCTTCTTCGCGACCTCGACGCCGTGGCTCGCCTTCAGGGTCTCGTAGACCTCCTTCAGGATCTCGGCTTCGATCCGGCGCTTGTCGAGCATCGAAAGGCCGTCGGGATGGGCGGACTGGCTCATGGCTTGTCTCCAAAGGGGAATAATCGAACCTAGCGTGTCGGCGGCATCTTGACAGGGGGGGCCCCCGATGAAATATCGGCCCCATCATGATTTCGCACGCCCTCCTCCGGTCGCGACGTCGCCGCTCACAAAAGCGGTAAGAGAACGCGCGCGCGTAACAAACGCGCCGTATCGTGAAGCCGCTGGAGAGACGAAGCGGCTTCCATCCTTCCTTCTCCAGTCGGCCATTCCCTTCAAGGCCCAGCATCGAGAGAGAAGACAATGACCAGCAACAAGACCAGGATTTTCATCGACGGCCAGCACGGCACCACCGGGCTGCAGATTTTCGACCGGCTCAAGGACCGGGCCGACATCGAGCTGCTCGAACTGCCGATGGCGGACCGCAAGGACCTGGGCAAGCGCGCCGAGATCGCCAAGGCCTCCGACATCACCGTGCTCTGCCTGCCCGACGCGGCCGCCAAGGAGCTGGTGGCGGCGATGGGAGACAGTGACACGGTCGTGATCGACGCCTCGACGGCGCATCGCGTGGCCGACGGCTGGACCTATGGCTTCCCGGAGCTTGCCAAGGACCAGCGCAAGAAGCTGCTCGCCTCCAACCGGATCAGCAATCCGGGCTGCTACCCGACCGGCGCCATCGCGCTGCTGCGGCCGCTGATCGACGCCGGCCTCGTGCGTGCCGATTCGACGCCCGCCGTATTCGGCGTCTCGGGCTACACCGGTGGCGGCAAGGAGCTGATCGCGGTCCATGAGCAGCCGGGCGTCGAGCCGTTCGGCCTCTACGGGCTCGAACTCACGCACAAGCACGTGCCGGAGATGAAGAAGTATTCCGGCCTCACGCACGCGCCGCTCTTCGTGCCGTCGGTCGGCCACTACGCCCAGGGCATGCTGATCACAGTGCCGATCACGCGCGACATCACCACCAAGCAGGTGTCGGCCAAGGACGTGCACCAGGTGCTGAGCGACTACTATGCCGGCGAGACCTTCGTGCCGGTGCGGCCGCTCGCCGACCGCGCCTGGCTGGAGCGTGACCGCTTCCTGCGGGCCGACCGGCTGATCGACACCAACACGATGGAGCTCGCGGTCTACGGCAACGATGCCGACGGCAACGTGCTGGCCGTGGCCTCGCTCGACAATCTCGGCAAGGGCGCGTCGGGCGCGGCGGTGCAGTGCATCAACCTCAAGACCGGCGTCGACGAGACGACGGGCCTCGCGGTCGGCTGAGACTTTCGCCATGGACGAGACACCGGCGCTGCGGCGCGCGGTGGCGGACGATGCCGCCGCCGTGCGGACGCTCACGCGCGAAGCCTATGCCAAATGGGTGCCCGTGATCGGCCGCGAACCGCTGCCGATGCGGGCGGACTACGACGAGGCGGTGCGCCAGCATCGCATCGACATGGCCTTCCTCGACGGCGGCCTCGCAGCGCTCATCGAGACGATCGACAAGGGCGATCACCTGGTGATCGAGAACGTGGCCGTCGCGCCGGCCTTCCAGGGCCGTGGCCTCGGCCGGCACCTGCTGACGCACGCCGAACAGGTCGCGCGGGATCTCGGCTACAGCGAAGTCCGCCTCTACACGAACAGGATGTTCGAGGCGAACGTGCGGCTCTATCTCGCCTTCGGCTACCGCATCGACCGCGAGGAGACGTCGTAGCTCGGCGTCACGGTCTATATGAGCAAGCCGATCCAGCCGTGCGCGGCTTGACCGCGACGGCTTGAATGTGGTCGCGTCCGGCGCGGAGGAAAAAGCCATGCCGGACAGCAAGCCCAGGAACAAGACTCCCGACCAGCTGCGCAGCTCGCGCTGGTTCGCGCCCGACGATCTGCGCGCCTTCGGCCATCGCTCGCGCGCGATGCAGATGGGCTACGCGCCGGAGGAATGGGCCGGCAAGCCGGTCATCGCCATCCTCAACACCTGGTCCGACGCCCAGCCCTGCCACATGCACTTCAAGACCCGCGTCGACGACGTGAAGCGCGGCATCCTGCAGGCCGGCGGGTTTCCGATGGAGCTGCCGGCATTGTCGCTGTCGGAAAGCTTCCTGAAGCCCACGACCATGCTCTATCGCAACCTGCTCGCGATGGACGCCGAGGAACTCTTACGCGGGCACCCCGTGGATGGTGTCGTGCTGATGGGCGGTTGCGACAAGACCACGCCGGCGCTGCTGCTCGGTGCGATCAGCATGGGCCTGCCCACGATCTACCTGCCGGCCGGGCCGATGCTGCGGGGCAACGTGAAGGGCAAGGTGCTGGGTTCGGGCTCGGACGCCTGGAAATTCTGGGACGAGCGCCGCGCCGGCAAGATCTCCGATTCGGACTGGGTCGATGTCGAAGGCGGCATCGCGCGCAGCTACGGCACCTGCATGACCATGGGCACGGCGGCCACGATGATGGCGATGGCCGAGACGCTCGGCATGTCGCTGCCCGGCGCCTCGTCGATCCCGGCGGCCGATGCCGGTCACATCCGCATGGCCTCGGAATGCGGCCGGCGCATCGTCGGCATGGTCTGGGAAGACCTGACGCCGAAGAAGATCCTGACGCACGAGGCGTTCCTCAACGCCATCACCGTGGCGATGGCGGTCGGCTGCTCGACCAACGCCATCATCCACCTGATCGCGCTGGCGCGCCGCGCCGGCCAGAAGATCGGCCTCGACGATTTCGAGCGCGCCAGCCGCAAGGTGCCGGTGATCGCCAACATCCGGCCGAGCGGCTACAAATACCTGATGGAGGATTTCTTCTATGCCGGCGGCTTGCCGGGCCTGATCGGGCAGATCCGCGATCATCTTTATCTCGACATGCTCACCGTCACCGGCAAGACCTTGGGCGAAAACGTCGAGGGCGCGGAGATCTACAACGACGACGTGATCCGCTCGGTTGCCAACCCGATCTACAAGGAAGGCGCGCTCGCGGTCCTCAAGGGCAACCTCGCGCCCGACGGCTGCGTCATCAAGCCGAGCGCCTGCGCGCCGAAGTTCCTGAAGCACACCGGGCCGGCCTTGGTGTTCGACGACTATCCGTCGATGAAAGCCGCGATCGATCGCGAGGATCTCGACGTCACCGAGGACACGGTGCTGATCCTGCGCAATGCCGGCCCGCAGGGCGGTCCAGGCATGCCGGAATGGGGCATGCTGCCGATCCCGACCAAGTTGGTGAAGCAGGGCGTGCGCGACATGGTGCGGATCTCCGACAGCCGCATGAGCGGCACCAGCTACGGCGCCTGCATCCTGCACGTCTCGCCGGAAGCCTATATCGGCGGGCCGCTCGCACTGGTGAAGACCGGCGACATGATCTCGCTCGACGTCGACAAGCGCACGATCGATATGAACGTCTCCGACGAGGAACTGGCGAAGCGCCGTGCGGCGTGGAAGAAGCCCGAACCGCGCTACGAGCGCGGCTACGGCTGGATGTTCACGAAGCACATCAAGCAGGCCAACGAGGGCTGCGACTTCGACTTCCTCGAAACGGGATTCGGCAAGCCGGTGGCGGAGCCTTCGATCTATTGAACAGGCAGTATCCGCGCCTGCGGGTTTGCCGGGGACTGGCTGCAACAAGGAATGAAATATGACTGCTGCACATGATGAAGCCTCGATCGTCGCCCGCTCCGTCGAGCAATTGCGCCAGGGCCTGCTGAAGGCCGATCGCGCCGCGCTGGAGCAGCTCTGCGCGCCCGAGCTGAGCTACGGCCATTCCGGCGGCACGCTGGAAACACGGGCCGAGTTCGTCGAGGCCAACACAAACGGCTTCGCTGCCTGGAAGTCGCTCGAGTTCAACGACCAGACCATTTCCTTCGCAGGCGATGTCGCGCTGGTGCGCCATCTCATGGTCGGCGAGACGGAGCACAGCGGAAAGGTTCATCCGATCCGGATCGGCATCCTGCTGGTGTGGCAGAAGCAGGCGGGCAGCTGGAAGCTGCTGGCGCGGCAGGCCTACAAGTACTGATGGCCGGACCGGCCGGCCGTCATGCGCCGGCCGTCATGCGCCGGCCGTCATGCGACTGTAACGATCGCCCGTCACTTGAGGGCGATGCTGTTCGATGTATCCTCCCTTGCCGAGACGGGCCTGCGGCTCGGCCTCGCCCTGTTGCTGGGTTCCGCCATCGGCATCGAGCGCCAGTGGAACCAGAAGATGGCCGGCCTGCGCACCAATGCGCTGGTGGCCCTCGGCGCCTCGGGCTTCGTGGCCTTCTCCGGACTTGTCGGCGCCGGCGATCCGACGCGGGTCGCCGCGCAGGTCGTGACCGGCATCGGCTTCCTCGGCGCGGGCGTGATCCTGCGCGAAGGGGTGAACGTGCACGGGCTCAACACGGCGGCGACGCTGTGGTGCTCGGCCATGGTCGGCACGATGTCGGGCGCCGGCCATGCCGGTCCGGCCCTGCTGGCGGCGGCGATGGTCGTGGCCACCAACTTGCTGCTGCGGCCGCT
The DNA here is from genome assembly GCA_021732965.1 of Reyranella sp. Taxonomy (GTDB): domain Bacteria; phylum Pseudomonadota; class Alphaproteobacteria; order Reyranellales; family Reyranellaceae; genus Reyranella. Next base: position 12,081 of record JAKFVZ010000616.1, on the reverse strand, counting down.
GGTGCGGCGCATGAACACGCGGCTGCTGACCTCGACCGATGCCGAGAGCCACTACACGGTCGAAGTCGTCTGCAGGGGCGCGGAGGAAGCACATATGCGCTCGCTCCTGCTGCACGCCCTCTCGCAGGCGGGGCTGGGCCTTCGCCGCCTCGACAGCGAGGACATTCCCGACACCTCGAAGGTGACGGTCACGGCCCAGGCCGTCGCGGCGAAGCGCAACGACACCGCACTCGAGCAGATCGTGGGCCGCCTCAGCCTCGAGCCCAACGTCTCTGCCGCGACCTGGCAGATCGACCGGGCGATTCCCGAATCGTGAGCCGGACTCAACCGATGGCGCCCGCCTCCCGCAGCGTGGCGATCTCGGCGGCGCTGTAGCCGAGTTCGCCCAGGATCTCGTCGGTGTGCGCGCCGTGTCCCGGTCCGGGGCCGGGCGTCACCGGCTCGGGCGCGAACGACATGCGGATGGGCGCGGAGATCGTGCGCGGCATGTCCTCCTGGCTTGTGCCCACGACCGCGCCGTTGGCGACGGCCTGCTCGTCGTCGGGAACGTCACGCAGGATGCCGAGCAGGCCGAAGGTGATCTCGTGCCGGCGCAGGCGTTCCTTCCATTCGGGCCATGGCCGTCCGGCGAACACCGGATCGAGGATCGCGGCGAGGTCGGTGGCGTGGGCACGGCGCTTCTCCGTGGTCTCGAAGCGCGGATCGTCCATCAGGTCGGTGCGCTCGATCGCCTGGCAGAGTTCGGGCCAGAGCTTGTCCTCGCGCACGATGGTGAGCTGGATCCAGCGCCCGTCTGAGGTCCGATACTGGTTGGCGAGTGCGCTGCGCGGCTTGGTGCGCGGGGGGCGAGGGGCCACGAAGGAACCGAGCAGGGCGCCCTGCGCCAGGATGGCGTTGGACCACAGGCCGCTCGCGTGCAGCGACGTGCCGACCTCGCTGCCTTCGCCGGTGCGCTCGCGGTGGAGCAGGGCCATCGAGATGGCGGCGAACAGGTTCATGCCGGCCATCTGGTCGCCCTGCGCCGGCAGCGAGAAGGCCGGCGGCCCGCCTTCATAGGTCAGCCCGTCGAGCAGGCCGGATCGGGCGAAGAAGGCGGTGGAGTCGAAGCCGGGCTGCTCGGCATCGGGGCCGGCTTCGCCGTAGCCGGTCATCGAGGCATAGATCAGGCGCGGGTTGAGCGGCGCCACGTCCGAATAGCTCATCCGGAGCCGGGCGCGGACCTTCAAAGGGAAGTTCACCACCATCACGTCTGCCGTCTTCACCAGCCGGTCGAACGCGGCGCGGCCGTCGGGGTTCTTGAGGTCGAGCACGACCGAGCGCTTGTTGCGGTTGGTCATGTGCCAGCAGAAGTTGACCGGATGCTGCGGGATCGAATGAGCCTGTCCCAGCTTGCGCTGCGGGTCGCCTTCGCCCGGCGGCTCGATCTTGATGACCTCCGCGCCGTAGTCGCCCATCACCGTCGTGGCCACCGGCCCGGCGATGAAGCTCGCGAGGTCGAGGACCCGGAGGCCCTGCAGCGGCAATTGTCCGCTCATTGAGTTTTCCCTTTCGAACGCCTACACCCCAGCCTATCCGGGGAGAACGGCATCAGGTCAATGGCCGGCAGGTTTCGCAATTTCTGGCTCTCGGGCGCTTTTCTGCTGGTGATCCTCGCGATCGGACTCGCATTGCGCTCCGCCCTGTGGGGCTGCGTCGCCGCCGCCGTGCTGGGTGTGGCGGGCGTCGTCCTGTTCCGCGGCAACCGCTGGCGCAGCGGCGCTCTACTGGCGACGGCGCTGGCGCTGAGCCTCGTGGCGCTCGACCTGTTCGCCGGCTTCCTGTCGCCCAAGGCGGTGAACGTGGGCGTGGTGACCCGCACCATCCCGCAATGGTGGCCGCCGCCCGACCCGATCCTCGGCTTCCGGCCGAAGCCCGATAGCGAAGTGATCGCCACCGCCACCTGGGGCGACGAGGTGGTCTATCGCCAGACCTACCATTTCGATTCCGTCGCGGCACGGGTGACGCCGCCGGCACCGCCCGCGTCCGATACCTATCTCTTCATCGGCGATTCGTTCATCTTCGGTCAGGGCCTGGCCGACGATCAGACGGTGGCGTCCCAGTTCACCAGGCTGAACATGCCGGCCGCGCGCACCGTCAATTTCGGCGTTCCCGGCTACGGCCCCAATCATCTCGTCCGGGCCTTCGAGGCGGGTCTGTTCGACCGCTACAAGGATCAGAAGGTGAAAGCCGTGGTGACCTGGATCATCCCGGCCCATCTGCAGCGCGTCACCGGCGACGGCTCCTGGCTCGGCTCCTCGCCGCGCTATGTCCTCGACGACGGCAAGCTGCGCTTCACCGGTACGTTCAACGAGCATCGCTGGCGCGATCCGCTGGCCGGGCTGCACTACCTCCTGGGCGAGCACTTCGCGTTCATCGAGGCGATCGGCCAGAAGCAGCGTCAGGAGGAGCAGATCGAGCTGTTCCTGGCGATGATGGCGAAGCTGCAGGCGGAGGCCCGCGCGAAGTTCAACGCCCCGCTCGTTATCATCTATTCCTGGCCCGACGAGAGCACGCAGAACCGCTACGGCGATTCCAAGGTCGAGCAGCCGTTGCTGGTCGCGACGCTCGTGAAGCTGCGCCAGCTCGGCGCGCCGATGTTGAGTGTCGCCGATGCGACCCAGGGTGAGACGGCCGCGCGGTTGATGATCCCGCATGATGGACACCCCTCGGCGTTCAGCATCGGGCGAATCGCCATCGCATTGAAGAAGCAGCTCGACGCACGCTGATCTCCCGCATCGTCGTGGGGCCGTTGTGTTTCATTTGACAGTTCGCCTGCAAACCCGGCAGCTTGTCGGCAATAGGATCGTCCGCATGAACGGATGACCGGGGAAGCGTCTTTGCGGGAGGATGGACAGGGTGAGCCATGTGGCGCCCATGCGCGCGCTCAACCGGCCGGCGCCGACGGTATCCGTCGAGCGTCGCGCTGACGGCGCACTGATCCTTTCTGCTGGCCGGTCGCTGCCGGCAGACCTGCCGCTCGTCATCGACTGGCTGGAGCGGGCGGCGATGCGCCGGCCCGACGTCACCTTCCTGGCCGAGCGGCGTGGTCCCGGGCGCGCCTGGCAGCGCCTGACCTACGCAGAGGCCTGGGCGAAGACGGGCGCCGTCGCCTCGTGGCTGATCGCGCAGGGCTTCGGTCCCGCGGGCAAGCCGGTCGCGATCCTGTCGGACAACAGCCTGGAGAACGCGCTCTTCCTGTTCGGTGCCCTGCGCGCGGGCGTGCTTGTGGCGCCGATCTCGCCGAACTTCTCGCTGGCCGGCGACTTTGCCCGCTTCGACCACGCGCTGGGCATCGTCGAGCCGGGGCTCGTCTTCGCGCAGGACTCGAAGACTTACGCAGCGGCGCTCAATCGTGCCGAGCGCATGGGCGCCCGCGTGGTCACGGTGGATGGCGGGCGCGGTCTCGCTTTCGGCGCGCTCGCCTTCTGTTCGGTGGATGCCGCCGTTGCCGAACGGCGCCAGCACATCACGGCCGACACGCCGGCCAAGATCCTGTTCACCTCCGGCTCCACCGGAATGGCCAAGGGTGTGCTCAACACCCATGGCAATCTCACCGCCGGCGTCGAGATGATCCGCGCCGTCGGCGAACCGCTCGACGACAGCCGCATCGCCGTGTCGCTCGACTGGCTGCCCTGGCACCATACCTGGGGCGGCAACGCCAACCTGAACAGCATCATCCGCGTCGCGGGTTCGCTCTACATCGACGGCGGCCGGCCGATCGCAGGCCGCTTCCAGGAGACGCTGGAGAATCTGCGCGAGCTGTCGCCGTCGGGCTTCGGCACCGTGCCGGCCGCTTATCCGATGCTGCTCGAAGCGCTGGAGCGCGACGCCGACCTGCGGGCCAGCTTCTTCAAGAACATGCGCGGCCTGGGCTATGGCGGCGCGCTGTTGCCGCAGGAAAGCTTCGACCGGCTGCAAAGCGCTGCCACCGAACAGCTCGGCGAGCGCCTGCCGTTCGGCTGCGGCTGGGGCATGACCGAGACGACCAGCACCGGACTCATGGTGTACTGGAACGTCGATCGTGCCGGGCTGCTCGGCCTGCCGCAGCCGGGCATGCTGGCCAAGCTGGTGCCGGCGGGCGACCGTTACGAACTGCGCGTGAAGGGCCCGAACGTCGTGCCGGGCTATTACCGCAACGAGGCGGCCAACCGGGAGGCCTTCGACGATGAAGGTTTCTTCAGGACCGGCGATGCGGCGCGCTGGGTCGACGAGGACCGGCCCGAGGCCGGAATCCAGTTCGCGGGACGCCTCTCGGAGGAATTCAAGCTGGCGTCGGGCACGTGGGTGCGCGCCACCACCCTGCGCACACAGCTGATCGATGCGCTGCAGCCCTATGTGCGCGACCTCGTCATCGCGGCTCCTGACCGGCCCTGGCTGGGCGCCCTCGTCTGGCTCGACGCGGTGGCCTGCGCCGAAGCGGGGGGCGCCGACGTCTGGCGGCCGGCGCTCGGCCGCCTGCTTGCCGCTTTCAACGGTCGACCCGGCGGATCGAGCACGCGGGTTCTGCGCCTGCTGCCGCTCCGGGAGCCGCCGTCCGCGGCCGAGGGTGAAGTAACCGACAAGCGTTCGATCAATGGTCGGCGCGTACTCGAAAGACGCTCCGGAGACGTGGCGCGGCTCTATGCCGAAGCGATCGATCCGGACTCGATTGTCGCGGGAGGTGCTCGCTGATGCATGCCTACATCATCCGGCGGGTGCTGGCGCTGATCCCGACCCTGATCTTCGCCAGCCTGATCGTCTTCATCACGGTGCGGCTGATCCCGGGCGATGTGATCGACATGATGCTGTCCACCAACGACATCGGTGCCGACAAGAAGAGCCGCGAACAGCTCGAGGCGGCGCTCGGCCTCGACCAGCCCGTCTACTTTCAGTACTTCCGCTGGATCGGCGCCCTGCTGTTCGAGGGTAGCCTGGGCAAGTCCCTGTGGCAGAACACTTCGGTGATGGAGGACATCCTCCACCGCCTGCCGCTCACATTCGAGCTCGGCCTGATGGCGATGATCGTGGCGCTGATCGTCGGCATTCCCATCGGCGTCTACTCCGCCGTCGCCCAGGATACGCTCGGTGACTACGTCACGCGTTCGTTCGCCATCCTCGCCCTGGCGCTGCCCGGCTTCTGGGTCGGCACCCTCGTCATGGTCTTTCCGTCGATCTGGTGGGGCTGGTCGCCCGATGTGAAGCTGACGCCCTTCACCGAGGATCCGCTGCGCCAGATGGGGCAGATGCTCATTCCGGCGCTGATCCTCGGCAAGGCCTTCTCCGCCGTCGTGATGCGGCTCACGCGCACCATGATGCTCGAGGTGATGCGCCAGGACTACATCCGCACGGCACTCGCCAAGGGACTGGCGACCCGCACGACGATCCTGCGCCATGCGCTGCGCAACGCGCTGATCCCGGTGGTCACCCTGGTCGGCCTGCAGGCGCCCGTGCTGTTCGGTGGCGCGGTCATCCTGGAACAGATTTTCGTCATTCCGGGCATGGGCCTCCTGCTTCTGGAGGCCGTCAGTCAGCGCGACTATCCGATCATCACCGGGGTGTTCCTGATTGTCGGCGTCGCCGTCGTCTTCATCAATCTGCTGGTCGACCTGAGCTACGGGCTGCTGGATCCCAAGGTGAGGTACCGCTGATGGTCGCGATCACCGAAGCCGTCCGTCCCTCGCCGCCGTCACCGTCGTCGGGCTCGATGCGTTTCATCGCGCGCCTGTTCCGCGACAAGCCGCTCGGGGCATTCGGCTTCGTGATCTGCGTCATCTTCCTGTTCTGCGGCCTGTTCGCCGATCTGCTGGCACCCTACGGCTACAACCAGATCAGCCCGCTCAACCGGCTGAAGCCGCCGAGCGAGAAATTCTGGCTGGGCACCGACAATCTCGGCCGCGACATGCTTTCGCGTTGCCTCTATGGGGCGCAACTTTCGGTCATCATCGGCCTTTCGGCGGCAGCGCTCGCCACCGTGGTCTCCGTGTTCATCGGCATCGTCTCCGGATACATCGGCGGCAAGCTCGACATGGTGATGCAGCGCTTCGTCGATGCCTGGATGAGCTTTCCCGATCTCATCATCCTGATCGTCGTGGTGTCCGTGGTCGGCCCGGGCATGGGGCCGGTGATCGTCATTCTGGGCCTTCTCTACGGCATCGGCGGCAGCCGTATCATTCGCGGCGCCGTGCTGTCGGTGCGCGAGAACGCCTATGTCCATGCCGCACAGTCGACCGGTGCGTCGTTGCCGCGCATTCTGTGGCGGCACATCCTGCCCAACGTCATGGCGCCGGTGATCGTGTTGTTTACGACCCGGGTGGGCGCCGTGATCCTCGCCGAATCCGGCCTTGCCTTCCTGGGGCTCGGCGTGCCGCCGCCGGCGCCGACATGGGGTGGCATGCTGTCCGGCTCCGGCCGTTCCTTCATGTATCTGGCCCCGTGGCTCGCCCTCGCGCCCGGCCTCTGCATCACGATCGTCGTCTATTCGATCAACGTCTTCGGCGACGCCCTGCGGGATCTGCTCGATCCACGCATGCGCGGCAGCCGGTGAACAGGGAGGGTTCGATGAGGCAAGTGCGTGGCTTTCTGATCGGTACCGCGTTGTCTCTCGCACTTGGTGCGGCGCCAGCCGCGGCCCAGTCCCCCGAGAAGCCGCAGTATGGCGGCACGCTCGAGATCGGCACCGTCTATGTGACGCTGTCGGCCCTGTCGTTCGACCCCAACGACTGGAACTGGAAGCTGAACCACGACACGGGGCAGTACCTGGAGCAGCTCTTTCAGGGCGACCTGTCGAAGGCGAAGAGCCGCGGCGGGCCGCATGCATTCGTTGCCGATGGCTATCTGCCGCTGGACGCGATCAAGGGCGAGCTGGCGGAAAGCTGGGAGTGGAAGGACAATCCGCTCCGGGTCGAGATCAAGTTGCGCAAGGGCGTGATGTTTCCCGACAAACCCGGAGTCATGAAGAGCCGGGAGTTCACGTCCGATGACGTGGCCTACAGCTTCAACCGCCTGATCTCCAGCCCCAAGCAGCAGAAGGGCTACTTCAACCACGTCGAGAAAGTCGAGACGCCGGACAAGCATACCGTCGTCTTCTACATGAAGTATTTCCACTCCGAGTGGGACTATCGCTTCGGCTGGGGTTACTACTCGCCGATCTACGCCAAGGAGATGGTCGACGCCGGTGCCACCAACTGGAAGAACGCGGTCGGGACAGGCCCCTTCCAGCTCACCGACTACGTCTCCGGAAACTCCAACACCTACACCAAGAATCCGATCTACTGGGGAAGCGAGAAGATCGGCGGTCAGGACTACAAGCTGCCGTTCGTCGACAAGATCGTCTATCGCACCATCAAGGACGAGGCGACGTTCATCACCGCGCTGCGCACCGGCAAGCTCGACATCCTGGAAGCGATTCGCTGGCAGAACGTCGACTCGCTGAAGAAGAGCGTGCCGCAGCTCAAGTGGAACCGCTGGCTCAACATGAGCGGGACTTTCATGGCGATGCGCATGGATGTCGACGGCCCCTTCAAGGATCTTCGTGTTCGCCGCGCGCTCAACATGGCGGTCAACAAGGAAGAGATCGTCAAGGCCTACTACAACGGCAACGCTGAACTGTTCGCCTATCCGCAGCACCCCGACTACGGCCCTTACTTCCAGGCCCTCGCCGAAATGCCGGCCTCGGTGAAGGAACTGTTCGTCTACGATCCCGCCAAGGCCAAGAAGCTTCTGGCCGAGGCAGGCTACGCCAAGGGCTTCACCACCAAGGTCCAGGTCTGCTCGTGCAATCCCGATCACATGGATCTGCTGCCGCTTATTGCCGCCTACCTCGAGCAGGTGGGCGTGAAGCTCGAGATACAGCCGATGGAGTATGGCGCCTTCCTGAGCGCCATGAGTTCGCGAACCCACGCGCCGGGCTATTTCATGAATTCCGGGCATGTCAATCCGACGCGCACGATTCACAAGAGCTTCATCACCGGCGAGTTGTGGAATCCGGCGGGCTATAGCGATCCCAAGTACGACGCGAAGATGGAAGAGGTGTTCCGCACCAAGGACGAGGCCACGCGCATCAAGATGCTGCGTGAGCTCACGGTCGAGATTCTCGATGCGGCCCCCTACGTCTGGCTGCCCATTCCCTACGTCTACTCGGCGTGGTGGCCGTGGGTGAAGAACTACGGGGGCGAACTGCGCGTCGGTGCGGTTCGGCCGGGGCCGATCTATGCCCGTATCTGGGTTGACCAGGAACTGAAGAAGAAGATGGGCCACTAGGCCCGCTCGACACTGGGAGGAAGCAGATGAAGACGATTCTGAAGAGCGCCCTGCTGGGCGGAGCGGCGATGGCCTTCGCCACGGGCGGCGCCTTCGCCAATGACGAGAAGCCGAAGTACGGCGGCAGCGTCGAGATCGGCACGGTCTACGTGACGTTGTCGGCGCTGTCGTGGGACGCCCAGGACTTCAACTGGAAGCACAATCACGACACCGGCCTCGTCTACGAGCAGCTCTTCTCGGCGGACCTTGGCAAGAGCGTCAAGGCGGGCGGGAAGCATCCGTTCGTCGCCGACGCCTGGCTGCCGTCGGACGCGATGCGCGGCGAACTGGCCGAGAGCTGGGAATGGAAGGACAATCCGCTCCGGGTCGAAATCAAGCTGCGCAAGGGCATCATGTGGCCCGACAAGCCCGGTGTCATGAAGAGCCGCGAATTCGTCGCCGACGACGTGCTCTTCGCCTACAGCCGCCTCGATGCCAGTCCACGCAAGATCAAGGGCTACTTCGATCACATCGCCAAGGCCCACGCCCCGGACGCGCACACGGTGGTCTTCGAGTTCAAGGACTACTTCGCCGAGTGGGACTATCGCTTCGGCTACGGATACTTCTCGGGCATCTATCCCCGGGAAGTCGTTGAAGCCGGCGCCAGCAACTGGAAGAACATGAACGGTACCGGGCCGTACATGCTGACCGATTTCGTCTCCGGCAATTCCAATGTCTACTCCCGGAACCCCGGCTACTGGGACAAGGACAAGATCGGCGGCCAGGACTACAAGCTGCCGTTCATCGACAAGATCACCTACCGGACCATCAAGGACGAGGCGACGTTCATCACCGCGCTGCGTACCGGCAAGCTCGACATCCTGGAAGCGATCCGCTGGCAGAACGTCGACTCGCTGAAGAAGAGCGCGCCGCAGCTCAAGTGGAACCGCTGGCTCAACATGAGCGGTACGTTCCTCGCCTTCCGTGTCGATGTCGACAGCCCGTTCAAGGACGTCCGCGTGCGCCGCGCGCTCAACATGGCGGTCAACAAGGAAGAGATCGTCAAGGCCTACTACAACGGCAATGCGGAGCTCTTCGCCTACCCGATGCATCCCGACTATATCGGCTACTTCCAGCCGCTCGCCGAGATGCCGGCCTCGGTCCAGGAGCTGTTCAAGTTCGACCCGGCCAAGGCCAAGAAGCTTCTGGCCGAGGCCGGTCACGCGAAGGGCTTCACCTTCAAGGTGCAGGTCTGCTCCTGCAGCCCCGATCACATGGACCTGCTGCCGCTGGTCGCCGCCTACCTCGAGCAGGTCGGCGTGAAGATGGAAATCCAGCCCATGGAGTATGGCGCCTTTCTCAGCGCCATGACCTCGCGCACGCTTTCGGTCGGATACATGATGAACAACGGGCACACCAATCCGACGACGACCATCCGCAAGAGCTTCACGACCGGGCAGCAATGGAATCCGTCGGGCTACAGCGACCCCAAATACGACGCCAAGATGGACGAGGTCTACCGGACCCGGGACGAGGCCACGCGCATCAAGATGCTGCGCGAGATGACGGTCGAGATCCTCGATCTCGCGCCCTACATCTGGCTGCCGACGCCCTACGTCTATACGGCGTGGTGGCCGTGGGTGAAGAACTACGCGGGTGAACTGCGTGCCGGCGCGGTGCGGCCGGGCCCTATCTATTCCCGCATGTGGATCGACCAGGACCTGAAAAAGAAAATGGGACACTGAGCGTGATGTGTCCTGCCCGCGGGGGCATCCGATGACGATGCCCCTGCTCAGTGTCCGCAGTCTGTCGACGGAATTCCGCACCGAGCGCGGGACGGTGAAGGCGGTCGACGACGTTTCCTTCGACCTCGCCGCGGGGGAGACGCTGGCGATCGTGGGCGAGTCGGGCTCCGGCAAGAGCGTGACCGCGATGTCGATTTTGCGCCTGATTCCCAACCCACCCGGCCGGATCTCGGCCGGGGAAGTGGTGTTCGACGGGCGTGACCTTCTAACGCTGGAGGATCATGAGATCCGCGCGATCCGCGGCAATCGCATCGCCATGATCTTTCAGGAGCCGATGAGCTCGCTCAATCCTTCGCTCACGATCGGGCTGCAGATTGCAGAGCCGATCAACCTGCATCGCAAGACCCCGTGGGCGGCCGCGATGGATATGGCCACCGACCTGTTGGCCCGGGTGCGGCTCCCCGATGCCAGGAGCCGGCTCAAATCCTACCCCCACCAGTTTTCCGGCGGCATGCGCCAGCGTGCGATGATCGCCATGGCACTGGCCTGCCAGCCGCAGCTCATCATCGCCGACGAGCCGACGACGGCACTCGACGTCACCGTCCAGGCGCAGATCCTGGCCTTGCTCAAGGAGGTGACGCGGGCGGCCAACTCGGCCCTGATCCTGATCACCCACGATCTCGGCGTGGTCGCCCGCTATGCCGACCGCGTCTGCGTCATGTACGGCGGCCGCATCGTCGAGGCCGGCCCGGCCCGGGAAATCTACGCGCGACCTCGCCATCCCTACACGATCGGCCTGATGGCGTCCGTGCCGCGGCTGGACCAGGCGACGGGAACGCGCCTCGTACCGATCGAGGGCCAGCCGCCGAACCTCGCCAACCTGCCGCCGGGGTGCGCGTTTGCCCCGCGCTGCAGCCGAGCCGTCGACCGGTGCCGGATCGAGCGGCCGGTGCTGGCCGGGACGGGTCCCGAACATCTTTCAGCGTGCCATTTCCATGACCAGCTCAGCGCCTGAGACCGTCCTCGAGGTTCGCGACCTCAAGGTCCATTTTCCCGTGATGGCCGGCGCCGTCCTGCGCCGGCAGGTCGGCAGCGTGAAGGCCGTCGACGGCGTGTCGTTCGATGTCCGTCGCGGCGAGACGCTCGGCCTGGTGGGCGAGTCGGGCTGCGGCAAGAGCACCACCGGGCTCGCCGTGCTGAGAATGCTCGATATCACCTCGGGCCAGGTGGTGTTCGAGGGCGAGGACATTTCCGGCTACGACCGTGCCCGGATGCGACCGATCCGGCGCCGCATGCAGATGGTCTACCAGGATCCGTTCGGCTCGCTGAACCCACGCATGAAGGTGGCCGAACTCATCGGCGAGCCGCTCCAGGTTCATGGCATGGCCGGCGACCGCGGTGCCTATCGCGCGCGTGTCGCGAGCCTGCTGGATATGGTCGGCCTGCTGCCCGACATGGCCGACCGTTATCCGCACGAATTTTCCGGCGGCCAGCGCCAGAGGATCGGCATCGCCCGCGCTCTGGCGCTGGAACCGTCGCTGATCATCTGCGACGAGCCGGTCTCGGCGCTCGACGTGTCGATCCAGGCGCAGGTGGTGAACCTGTTCCAGGAGCTCCAGGAGCGGCTGGGGCTGACCTACGTCTTCATCGCCCACGATCTCGCCGTGGTGCGCCACATCAGCCACCGCATCGCCGTGATGTATCTCGGCCGTATCGTCGAGATCGCCTCGCGCTACGATCTCTACGCCCGCCCGCTGCATCCCTATACCGAGGCCCTGCTGGCGGCGATCCCGATCCCCAATCCCGAGATCGAGGCGAAGCGGCCGCAGCAGATCATCACGGGCGAGGTGCCCTCTGCCATGCGCCCGCCGCCCGGTTGCCGCTTCCACACGCGCTGCCCGCGCGCGATGGACGTCTGCAAGTCCGTCGACCCGCCGCTGAAGCAGATGGACGACGGAAGAGCCGTCGCCTGCCATCTGCACTCATAGCTGGGAGCGCGCCACTCCAGTGGCGCTCTTGAGGAGCCGCAACAGTTCCAGCTTCGAGTATTCAGGCGCCTGTGAGCGCCACTGGAGTGGCG
>JAKFVZ010000614.1 GCA_021732965.1 Reyranella sp. | reverse complement strand
TCACCGTCTCCGGCGTCAGTCTGCTGGGCATCGGCTCAGCCTTCTGGGGCCTGGTCATCGGCCTGTTGATCCTGACGATCGACCGTCTCACGAAGCGCTAGGGAAACGCGCGCCGTAGGCTTCTAGCGGAAGGTCGAGAGCGCGGCAGAGGAAGCTGATCGTGTGGTAGTAGCCCGCGAGCGCGATCGCTTCGAGAATCTGCGCTTCGTCGAAATGCGTCGTGAGCCTCGACCATGTCGCATCGCCGATGGTGCGGCGCTCGACCAGATCGTCGACGGCGGCCAGCAGGGCCTGCTCGTCGGCCGACCAGCAGGCGGCTTCGGCGGGGCCGTGGACGGTCGCCGCGACCTCCTCCGCGCCGAAGCCTACCTTTTCCGCGAAGAAGGCGATATGGACGCCCCATTCGTATTCGGCACCGAGTCGCGCCGTCGTGCGGTCGATCACGACCTCGCGCTGGCGCAGCGACAGCGCGCCCTTGTCGAGCAGTCCGCCGGCAAACATCCTCTCGAAGACGCGCGGGTTGCGCGCCATCGTCCGGAACAGGACCAGCGGCGCCACGCCCGCAGGCATGATGCGGTCCAGGGCTGCCGCGATCTGCGGTGGATAGGGTTCCAGGGCGAGAGCGATGCGAGGCATGGAAGGTCTCCGGTGATGATGCTACATATTCCGTAGCAACGGCGAACGCCGGTCGCTACAGAAATTGTAGTAACGGAGTGAAATAGATGGTGAAGCGCGTGCGCGGCTCGTCGAGCGGCCGCCCCATCATGGCGCTGCTCGACCTGCTGGGCCGGCGCTGGACGCTGCGGATCGTATGGGAACTGCGCGAGGAGCCCCGGAGGTTCCGTGAGCTGCAGGACCTGATTGGCGCCAGCCCGACCATCGTGAACACGCGCCTCGCCGAATTGCGCGAAGCGAAGCTGGTCGAACTCGACGAGGCCGCGGGCTACCGGCTCACGGCCCTGGGCAACGAATTGCTGCGGCTGTTCCTGCCGCTGCACGTCTGGTCGGAGAAGTGGGCGAAGGCCGCCCGCTGACTATTTCAGGAACGGATTGTCCGAGCCCCGGCCCTTGCGGCGGGGCGGGAACTGCTCGGCGAGATAGTCGAGGATCTCGGTGCGTTCCTCGGGCTTGATCGGCGGCATGCGATGCTTCTCGACCATCAGGTCGAGGGTCGAGTCCCAAAGCTCGCGCGTCAGGCCCTGTGCCTTGATCAGCGCGACGCCGTGGCAGGCGGTACAGGTATAGAACGTCAGCTCGCGGTTCTTGCCCTCCGGCAGGTCCTCGACCTTGTCGTTGTGCGGCGGCGGCTTGCCCTTGTCGGGATCGACGGCCGCCGCCGCGACCTTTGGCGCCGGCGGTACATAGACATACTGGTCCTTGCGCAGTTCGCCGGCGCGGTCGAAGGCGAGCAATAGGAACGTCGCCGTCAGACCGATGACGGCGGCGTGGATGATGTTGATCTGGCTCAAGATTCGACGAGCACCCGGATGCGGTTGATCGGGTTGGCGCCGTAGCCCTGCGGGTTCCAGTTGGCGGCCTGGAAGGGCTGGGTCACGCCCTTGCTGTCGGTCGCCTTGGCCCAAACTTCGTAGTAGCCCGTGGTCGGCAGCTCGATCGACGCGCTGAAGTTCTGCCAGGCATACTTGTTGGCAGGCGCATCGACCTTGGCCGGCTTCCAGGTGACGCCGTAGTCGGTCGAGATGTCGACGGTCTTGATGTCGAAGTCGCCAGCCCAGGCATGGCCACGCAGGTCGAGCTTGCGCGAGGTGAGCTTCGAGCCGTCGGCCGGGAAGGTGATGACCGAGCGGACCGGCATCGATTCCAGGATCGCCATGTCCTTCTCGTTGCCCTTGCTGCCGGGCACGATCGGCGTCTTCGGCACGCGGTAGGAGAAGCCGCCCATGCCCGGTCCGTCATGTTCCTTGTCGCGCACCCAGATGCGGTTCAGCCACTTGGTCGACACCGACGCGGGCCAGCCCGGGATGACCAGGCGCACCGGCGCGCCGTGGATCAGCGGCATGTCCTGGCCGTTCAACTTGAAGGCGATCAGCGAGTGCTCCTCCATCGCCTTGGCGATCGGTACGCCCCGCGAGATCGAGGGCTTGTCGGTGTCGCCGGCCAGCGTCGGATCGGCGCCGTAGCTGCCGATGTAGACGGCGGAGGATTTCAGGCCGGCCGACTTCAGCACGTCGGCGAGGCGCACGCCGGTCCACATCGGGCAGCCCGCGCCGCCATTGGTCCACTGGTTGCCGCGGGCATCGGGCGAGAAGAAGGAGCGGCCGTTGCCGCCGCATTCCAGCATGAGCTGATAGGTGACGGCGGGGAACCTGGTCATCAGGTCGCCGACGCTGATCTCGATCGGCGAATTGACCTCGCCGTCGATCTTGACCTTCCACGCCTTGGGATCGCCCGTGACGTCCGGGACCTGCCCGTTGTTGCGGATGAAGAGCTTGTTGGTCGGCGTGACGTTGTCGTCGAGCAACTCGGCCTGCGTCTCGGCGACGAGCGGCTTGTCGCCCAGCACCGCGAGCTTGGCCTTGCCTTCCATCTCGAGCAGCTTCGGTCCCTTGGCTGCCGGCGCGCTTTGCGCCAGTGCAGCCCCGACCGGTGGCAGCGAAGCACCTACAGTGGCCATACCGACCCCTTTCAGTACATTACGACGCGATGCCTTGGACGTTCCGGAGCGCAGCATTTTTTCCTCCCTGACGGAGGATTCTTAGCTCAAACTTTCCGCCGCGTCAGCCAGCCGGACAGGATCAGTGCACAGGCCGCGACCGTCACGACGATGGTGGCGAGCACGTTGATCTGGGGGTCGACGCCGAGACGGACGCTGGAATAGACGCGCATCGGAAGCGTTTGCGACTGCGCCCCGGCGACGAACTGGGTCAGGATCAGGTCGTCCAGAGACAATGTGAACGCCAGCAGCCAGCCCGAGCCGACGGCCGGGGCGATCAACGGAAGGGTGATGGTGCGGAAGGTCACCCAGGGCGTGGCGCCGAGGTCCATCGCGGCTTCTTCCAGCGCGCGGTCGAAATCGGCGAGGCGGGCCTGCACGACGATGGCCACGAAGGCGATGGAAAAGGTCGTGTGGGCGATGGCGATGGTGAGGAAGCCGCGGTCCGGGCCGGCGAACAATCGCTCCGAGCCGACGAACAGAAGCAGCATCGAGATACCCATGACGACCTCGGGCATCACCATGGGCGCCACGACCAAGCTGCCGAACAGCGTCCGTCCGGGGAAGCGCGGCGCGCGCACCAGCGCGTAGCCGGCGGCCAGCCCGATCAGGGCGGCACAGGTGGCGCTCACCAGGGCGATGCGCAGCGACAGCCATGCGGCATCGAGCATCGCCTCGTTGGCGAACAGCGCCTGCCACCATTTCAGCGAGAAGCCCGACCACACGGTGACGAGGCGCGATTCGTTGAACGAATAGACGATCACCAGCGCGATCGGCAGGTAGAGAAAGGCATAGCCGAAAGCCAGCATGCCGAAGGCGAAGCGGGCGCGGCCCGTCATGTGCCCACCCTCATGTGCGCCGTTCCAGGCTGCGTGCCTGGTTGCGCTGGAAGATCGCGATCGGGCCGACCAGCAGCACCAGCAAACAGACCGCGACCGCCGAGGCGAGCGGCCAGTCGCCGTTGGTGAAGAACTCGTCCCACAGGACCTTGCCGATCATCAGCGTTTCGGTGCCGCCCAGCAGGTCGGGGATCACGAACTCGCCGACCGCCGGGATGAACACCAGCAGGCAGCCGGCGACGATGCCGGGCAGCGACAAGGGGAGCGTGACCGTTAGGAAGGCCGCAAGGGGCCGCGCACCGAGGTCGCCGGCGGCTTCGAGCAGGCTGTCGTCCAGCTTTTCCAAGGTGGCGTAGAGCGGCAGGACCATGAACGGCAGGTAGGCGTAGACGATGCCGAGGTGCACGGCCCATTCGGTGCCGAGGATCGTACCGGGATTTGTCGCGAGGCCGGTCCAGCGCAGGAACTGTTCGATCAGGCCGTTGTCGGCCAGCAGACCCATCCAGGCGTAGATGCGGATCAGGAACGAGGTCCAGAAAGGCAGAACGACCAGCATCAGCAGCAGCGGCCGCCGGTTGGGGGCGGCACGGGCGATGGCGTAGGCCATGGGATAGCCCAGCAGCAGCGCGACTAGCGTCGAGGTCGCGGCGATCCTGATCGAGGAGAGCCAGGCCGCGAGATAGAGATCGTCGGAGAAGAGGAGCGCGAAACTCTTGAAGCTGAGGCCCAGTTCGACCGGCGGCACCGAATCGGGCGCGTTGGTCCCGAGCGCGATCGCCAGCACCAAAAGGCAAGGCAGCAGGAAGAACAGGCCGAGCCACAGGAAGGGCAGGCCGATGACGAAGCGCATCGCCTAGAGTCCTTCCATTTACATTGACCCACTTACCTCATCCTGAGGAGCGCCGTGAAGCGGCGCGTCTCGAAGGATGGGCAACAGGCAAGGTGCCCGTTCCCACCGCAGCGCGGAGGTGCTCCGCGCGACGAGACGCATCGCTGCGCGATGCTCCTCAGGGTGAGGTCGGTGCTGGAATGCTCGGCTCGATCCAATCTCGCCCATCAGCGCTCTAGGCCTCCAGCCGCTGGCCGGCCTCATTGGACCAGCCCAGCCACACCTGCTGTCCGCGCGAGAAGGCTCCGCCGGCGGTGCGGCTGGTGTTGGCGGCCGACACGATCATCGTGCCATGGGCCTCGGTGGCGACATGGTAGAGCGAACGGTCACCCTCGTAGGCGAGATCGACAATCGTGCCGGCTACGGCCCGCGGCAGGTCCGGCCGGCCGGCGGCGAGGGTGATCTTCTCCGGCCGCAGCGCCATCCAGCCGCCTTCCGGCAGGGCGAGTATGTTGGCGATGCCGATAAAGTCGGCCACGAAACGCGAGGCGGGATGTTCGTAGATCTCGTGCGGCGTGCCGATCTGGGCGATGCGGCCGGCGTTCATCACCGCAAGCCGCGTCGCCATCGACATCGCCTCTTCCTGGTCGTGCGTCACCATGACGAAGGTGAGGCCGAGCTGTTCCTGCAGGCGCACCATCTCGAATCGCGTGGCTTCGCGCAGCTTGCGGTCGAGTGCGGCGAGCGGCTCGTCGAGCAGCAGGATCTTCGGCCGCTTCACCAGCGCCCGTGCGAGCGCCACCCGCTGGCGCTGGCCGCCGGAAAGCTGCGACGGCTTTCGCTTCGCGTGGTCGTCGAGATGCACCAGCTTCAGGATCTCCGCGACGCGCGTCGCGATTTCGGGCGCCTTCACGCCGTCGCGACGCAGCCCGTAGCCCACGTTCGTTGCCACATCCATGTGCGGGAAGAGGGCATAGGACTGGAACATCATGTTCACCGGCCGACGGTAGGGCGGCACGTCGGTCATGTCCTGGCCGTCGATGAACAGGCGACCTTCGTCGGGAGTCTCGAAGCCCGCCAGCATGCGCAGCAACGTGGTCTTGCCGCAGCCCGATCCGCCCAGCAGCGCGAACAATTCGCCGCGCGCAATCTCGAGGTCGACGCGGTCGACGGCGACGATCGGCCCGAAGCGTTTGGTCAGTCCCTCGATGCGGACAATCGGTCCTGAACTCAATTCAGCGACCCGTCTTCACCGAGGTCCACAGCCGCGTGCGCTCGCGCGTCTGCTCGGCCGTGCCGGCGGTGATGGTGTAGAAACGGGCGCGCACGTCCTGCGGCGGATAGATCAGCGGGTTCTCCGAGATGTCCTTCGGCAGCAGCGCGAAGGCTGCCTTGTTGCCGTTGGCGTAACCCGTGAGCTCGGTCGAGGCCGCGGCGACCTTGGCTTCCAGCATGAAATCGAGGAAGCGGTAGGCGTTGGCCTGGTTGGGCGCGTCCTTGGGAATGGCGACGACGTCGATCCACAGCATCGCGCCTTCCTTAGGGATCGCATATTCGATGTCGACCTTGCTGGCCGCCTTGGCGCCCCGGTCGCGCGCCTGGAAGACGTCGCCGGAGAAGCCGAAGGCGAGGCATATGTTCCCGCCGGCCAGCGCGTTGATGTACTCCGACGAATGGAACTTGCGGACATTGGGGCGCACGGCCTTGATCACGTCGGCGGCCTTGGCGAGATCGTCCGGCTTCTTCGAATCGGGATCGAGGCCGAGATACTTGAGCGCGGCCGGCAGCATGTCGGTGGCGCTGTCGAGCAGCATGACGCCGCAATCCTGGAACTTCGAGACGACCGCCGGATCGAAGATCATGCGCAGCGAATCGACCGGCGCGTCCGGCATGCGCTTCCTGATCTCGGCCACGTTGTAGCCGATGCCGATCGTGCCCCACATCCAGGGGACGGCGTGCGCGTTGCCGGGATCGTAGGTCGCCAGCGCCGTCATGATCTCGGGATCGAGGTTCTTCCAGTTCTTCAGCTTCGATTTGTCGAGGGGAAGGAAGATGTTGGCCTGGAGCTGACGCACGAAGAACGGCGAGGCCGTGGGCACGACGATGTCGTAGCCCGACTTGCCGGTGCGCAGCTTGGCATCGAGGATCTCGTTGCTGTCGTAGGTCGTGTAGTTGACCTTGATGCCGGTGTCCCTGGCGAAATCCTTGAGCTGGTCCTCGGCGATGTAGTCGGACCAGTTGTAGACGTTCACCTGACCCTGGGCGAAGGCCGGAAGGGCAAGGGAAGAGGCGAGCAAGGAGGCAACGGCAAGCAGACGCATCGGCAACTCCGCAGGATCAGACGCCAAGATACCTGTGCTGCAGGTCCTTGTCCCCGGCCAGAGCCTGGGACGAACCGGCCCACACGACGCAGCCTTTCTCGACGATGTGGTGGCGGTCGGCGAGGGGGATGAGCGCCGACACGTTCTTGTCGATGACGAGGATCGCCTGGCCTTCGGCCTTCAGCCGGCCGAGGCAGGACCAGATTTCCTGCCGGACCAGCGGCGCCAGCCCCTCGGTCGCCTCGTCGAGGATCAGCAGCTTCGGATTGGTCATCAGCGCGCGGCCGATCGCCAGCATCTGCTGCTCGCCGCCGGAGAGCTGGTTGCCCATGTTGCGCTGGCGCTCGGACAGCCGCGGGAAGAATTCGAAGACGCGCGCGATGGTCCAGGGGCTGGGGCGCCCGGTGCGGTTGGCGCTGGCGGCCACGAGGTTTTCGCGCACCGACAGATTGGGGAAGATCTGGCGGCCTTCCGGTACGAGACCGATGCCCAGCCGCGCGATGCGGAAGGCGGGCAGTCCGTCGACCCTGTTGCCTTCGAACTCGACCGCGCCGCGCCGGGCCGGCAGCAGGCCCATGATCGTATGCACGGTCGTGGTCTTGCCCATGCCGTTACGGCCCATCAGGGTCACGACCTGGCCGGCCTCGATGGCCAGTTCCATGCCGAACAGTGCCTGGCTGGGACCGTAATAGGCATCGAGGTCGCGGACCTTCAGCATCAGGCCGTCTCCTCGCCGAGATAGGCCTGGCGGACCTCGGCATTGGCGCGGATCTGGTCGGGCGTGCCGCTGGCGATGGCACGGCCGTAGACCAGCACGGTGATGCGGTCGGCGAGCTGGAACACCGCGTCCATGTCGTGCTCGATCAGCAGCATGGCGTGCTTCTGCTTCAGCGCCCGCAGGAAACCGATCAGACGCTGGCTCTCTTCGACGCCCATGCCGGCCATCGGCTCGTCGAGCAGCAGCAGGGTGGGATTGCCGGCCAGCGCCATGGCGATCTCGAGCTGGCGCTGTTCGCCGTGGCTGAGCGACGCAGCGAGGATGCCGGCGCGGCCGCCGAGGCCGACCCCGTCGAGCAGGCCGCGCGCCGGCCCACGCAGGCTCTCGTCCCGGCGAGCATCGGCGAGGAAGCGGAAGGAATGGCCGGCATGGCCCTGCACGGCCAGCGCAACGTTCTCCAGCGCCGTGAACTCGCGCAGTACCGAGGTGATCTGGAAGGAGCGGCCGAGGCCCAGCCGCACGCGCGCATGGGTGGGCAGACGCGTGATGTCCTGGCCGGCGAAGTGGATGGTGCCCGAATCCGGCGCGACGACACCGGTGAGCTGGTGGACCAGCGTGGTCTTGCCCGCGCCGTTCGGCCCGATCAGCGCGTGGATCTCGCCCGGCCGGACATCGATCGAGACATTGTCGGTGGCGATCAGCCCGCCGTAGCGTTTCACCAGGCGTTCGGTGTGCAGCAAGGGCTCAGTCATGGCGGCGCCCCAGCAGCGAATCGATGCCGCCGCGCGCGTAGAGCGCGATCAGGACCAGCAGCGGGCCGAACACGATCATCCAGTACTCACCCCAGCCCTTGTGGGCGAGGTTGAGGATCGGCGGCAGCGCCTCCTCCAGCACGAAGAAGGCGATGGTGCCGTAGAGCGGACCGAACAAGGTGCCCATGCCGCCCAGCACGATGATGACGATGAGATCGCCCGACTTCACCCACGACATCATGGCGGGCGAGATGTAGGCGCCCTCATTGGCCAGCAGGATCCCCGCCAGGCCGCCGAACGCCCCGGAGATGGTGAAGGCGGCCAGCCGGTAGCGGAACACCGGGAAGCCCAGCGCCGTCATGCGCAGCTCGTTGGACTTGGCGCCGCGGATCACCAGGCCGAAGCGGGAGTTGGCGTAACGGTTGCAGAACCACAGGCTGGCGCAAAGAAGCGCGAAGCACAGCCAGTAGAAGTTCGCCTTGTCGCGCAGATCGATCAGGCCGGGAAAGCGGCTGCGGCTGATGTTGAGCCCGTCGTCGCCGCCATAGGCTTCTAGCCCGCTGCCGACGTAGTAGACGAGCTGCGCGAAGGCCAGCGTGATCATGATGAAGTAGAGGCCGCGCGTCCTGAGCGACAGCGCGCCGATCAGCGCGGCCCACGCCGTTGCGGCCAGAAGTGCGACCGGCCACTGGATCCAGCCGCTGGAAACGCCATGGGCCGACAGGATGCCGACCGCATAGCCGCCGACACCGAAGAACATCGCGTGGCCGAAGCTCACCAGCCCGCCATAGCCCAGGATCATGTTGAGGCTGACGGCGGCGATCGACCAGATGACGATGCGTGTGCCGATCGACAGCAGATAGCGCTGGTCGAATGCCTGGGTGAGCAGCGGCAGGGCCGCCAGCACCAGGAGGATCAGCGCCGTCGCGATGCCGCGTGGCGTTCGCAAGGAGGAGAGGAGGTCTCTCATTGGAGCGCGCCACTCCAGTGGCGCTCATGCGCATGAAAGAATGCGCCACTGGAGTGGCGCGCTCCATTGAGACACGGGTGCGAAGCCATCATGTGCGCTGGCCGAACAGGCCGGTCGGGCGCCACACCAGCACGGCGGCCATCAGCACGTAGACCAGCACCTGCGAGATCGCGGGCGCGGCGCTCGAGGCGGCGCTGGAACTCATGAAGGTCTTCAGCATGTCCGGCAGGAAGGCGCGACCCACGATGTCGATCTGGCCGACCACCATGGCCGCGATGAAGGCGCCCTTGATCGAGCCGATGCCGCCGATGACGATGATCACCAGCGCGAGGATCAGGATGTCGTCGCCCATGCCGATGCGCACCGAGGCGATGGGCGCCGCCATCAGGCCGGCCAGCCCCGCGAACACCGCACCCAGGCCGAACACGAGGCTGAACAGCAGTTCGATGTTGACGCCCAGGGCGCCGATCATGCGGCGGTTGGAGGCACCGGCGCGAATCAGCATGCCGAGCCGCGTGCGCGCCACCAGCCAGGCCAGCAGGATCGCGACCGCGGCGCCAACCACGATGATGGCGAAGCGGTAGGCGGGGTAGGGAACGCCCGGCAGGATCTCGATGGTGCGGTTCAGGAAGGTCGGCACCGCGATGCTCTTGCCGCCGGGACCCCAGAGTGCGCGCACCAGCTCGTTGAAGAACAGGATCAGGCCGAAGGTCGCCAGCACCTGGGTGAGATGATCGCGCGCATAGAGCCGCCGGATCACGACGATCTCGACGGCGACACCCACCAGGAAGGTCGCGGGCAGCGCCAGCAGCGCGCCCAGCACGAACGAGTCCGTGACGCCGATCAGGGTCCAGGCGATGTAGGCGCCGATCATGTAGAGCGAGCCGTGCGCCAGGTTGACCAGGTCCATGATGCCCAGGGTCAGCGTCAGCCCGGCGGCGAGCAGGAACATCAGCAGGCCGAGCTGCACGCCGTTCAGTACCTGGAGCAGCAGATATTCCATCTGTTCCTCAAACAAAACGGGAGCGCGTCGCCGCGCTCCCGAATTCTTTTCCTCCCCAGTCATCTGGGGAGGTGTCAGCGTCTTCGCTGACGGAGGGGTCAGAAGACTTGACCCCTCCGTCGCCGTGAGACGGCGACACCTCCCCATCTGAATGGGGAGGAAAACTATCTCACTTCATCGGGCACTTTTCGGCGAAGGGATCGACCGCGTTCTTCACGGCGGTGGCGATGGTCTTCACCGTCATCATGCCCTGCGGATCCTTGACCGCTTCCTGGATGTAGAAATTCTGGATCGGGAAATTGTTATTGCCGTACTTGAAGTCGCCGCGGACCGACTTGAAGTTGGCCTTCTTCATCTCGGCGCGGACCTTGTCCTTGTTCGACAGGTCGCCCTTCAGCGCGTCGGCGGCCGAGGCCATCAGCATGATCGCGTCGTAGCTCTGTGCGCCGTAATAGGACGGATAGACGCCGTGCTTCTTCTTGAAGTCCTCGACGTACTTCTTGTTGGCCTCGCCCGGCAGGTCGTTGACCCACTCCTGCGCGCCCAGCGTGCCGAGCGCCAGATCGCCCTGCTGCGGCAGCGTGATCGCGTCGATCGAGAACACCTGGTAGAGCGGCACGGTCTTGTTGAGGCCCGACTGCGCCCACTGCTTCACGAACTGAACGCCGTGCGCACCGGGATAGAAGATGAAGATGCCGTCCGGCTTGGCGGCGGCGATCTTGGTCAGCTCGGCCGAGAAGTCGAGCTGGTCGGGCCACTTGGTGAAGTCCTCGCTGACGATCTTGCCCTTGTAGGTGCGCTTCACGCCCGCGAGCATGTCCTTGCCCGCGGCATAGTTCGGGCCGACCAGGTAAAGGCTCTTCACGCCCTTGGTGTTGAGATAGTCGCCCATCGCCATCGGCGTCTGGTCGTTCTGCCACGAGGTGGAGAAGAAGTTCTTGTTGCAGAGTTCGCCCGCGATCGCCGAGGGGCCGGCATTGGCCGAGATCAGGATCGTGTCGCCCTCGTCGACGACGGTCTTGAGCGAGGCCAGCAGCACGTTCGACCAGATGTAGCCGGAGATGAAGTTCACCTTGTCCTGCTGGACGAGCTTCTCCGAGCGCGCCTTGCCGACGTCCGGCTTGAACTGGTCGTCCTCGTAGATGATCTCGAAGGGCTTGCCGCCCATCTTGCCGCCGAGATGCTCCTTGGCCAGCTCGACCGAGCGGCGCATGTCCTCGCCGATGGCGGCCTGCGGTCCGGAGAAAGTGCTGACGAAGCCGACCTTGATCGGGCTCTGCGCCATCGCCGGCAGGCCAAGTGCCATCGCCGCCGCAATTGTTGCGGTCCCAAACAACCTGTTTTTCATGAGCCGACGCTCCCTGTTTCCCTTGGGCTCTATAAAACCCGAAAACACACGGCCCAACAACGGCTTAATGGATGGTTCCTATGGTCCTGAGCGTGGCGAGCGGCAGGGCGGAGGCGGCAGCCACGTAGGCCGGGGCGCCGTCGAGGATCGCCCAGGCGAAACCCGCGCCGGCGGCCTCCCGGCAGCTCGCGCTGGCCACGATCGTGACCTCGCCGTCTCGCGGCGCGCTGCGGCCGAACTGCTCCAGGCGCGAGGCGACGTTCACCGCCTCGCCGATCGCGGTGTAGTCGACCCGGCCGGCGAAGCCGATGTTGCCGACGAGCACCGTGCCGGTGTGCAGGCCGATGCGCATGCGGCAGGCATGCAGGCCGCGCGCCCTGCGCTCGATGTTGAAGGTCTCGACCTCCTTCGCGACCGCCAGCGCACCCTGGCAGGCGATGCGCGCATGGTCGGGGATGGTGTCGGGGGCACCCCAGAAAGCCATGAGACCATCGCCGATATACTTGTCGATGGTGCCGCCGCTAGCCTCGATGGCCGGGCCGATGCGCGACAGCAGGTCGTTCAGGTACGCGGCCGTCTCGGCCGCCGGGCGATCGCGCGAATAGGCGGTGTAGCCCTCGAGGTCGCTGAACAGGATGGTGACGGCGCGATCCTCGTTGACCGGCAGGCTCCCCTGTTGCGCCGTCAGTCGCGCCACCAGGGCGCGGGGCAGGTACGTCGCCGACAGTTTGAGGCCGCGGGCCATGCGCTCGAAGGCATGGTTGGCGCGGGTGATCTCGCGCACGCGGCTGTTCGGCAAGGTGGGCAGGCTTTCGAGGTCGAGGCGCTCGACAGCGCTCGCGGCACCTGCGAGCGCCAGAATGGGCTGCGCCAGCCGCCTCCCGAGATAGATTGCCGCCAGCCCCGTGAGAATCATCAGTACGCCGCCTGCGATCAGGATGCCGCGCACGATCCACCGCGCCCACGCCGATTCGCGGCCGGCCTCGTGATAGCCCACGATCAGCTCGGCCGGGGCATAGGCCCCGACGTTGCGCCGTATCCAGGCGAAGGAGCGCTCGCCCACCCAGTTCCAGTGGCCCTCGATGCCGGCATCGTGCCGGAACCACGACAGCGGATTGGGACCGGGCGCCCAGATCGAGGCCAGGACCGGGTCGCCGACTTCTTCCAGCGTGACCAGGCGCGTCTGGGCGCGGGCCTCGCCGTTCAGCATCTTGGCCAGCTTGGGGTGGGCCAGCACATGGTCGCGGCCGGCCAGGATGAACGGCGTGCGCTCGCCGCTCAGCTCGATCTGTTTCAGGAAGCGCGATAGATCGGTGGTCCCGATCGACGCGCCGATGACACCGCGGAACTCGCCGCGCACGCGAACGGGCACGATGATCGGCAGGATCGGCTCGCCGACGACGAAGGACCAGACAGGCTCGCCCCAGCCCGGCGCGGTCATCGTGCGCGCCCGCTCCAGCAGCGCGTCGGCCGCGCGGATATTCTCGCGCCTCTCCGGCCGCATGGTGCGATCGGCCCGCACGAAGCGCGACGGTTCGCCCTCCGTCGGCAGCACGACGAAACCCACGGTCTGCGGTACGGCCGCCAGCGTACCCAGCGCGAAGACACGCCATTGCTCGCGGTCGTCGAAATCGACGTCTCCACGCGCGATGGCGTCGCTGAGAAACGCGAGCTGGTCGTACACCGGGCGCAGATGCGCTTCGAGCCGGCGCTCGATCAGGTCGACTGTCAGCGCGCTGCGCTGAAGCGAGGAGGATTCGAGATTGCTCTGGGCCGCGAGCCAGGCGACCCCGATCACCGGTGCGATCGAGACGAAGACGAGGCCAACCATCAACGCCGGCAGCAGCCGCGCGATCGGCCAACCGGGCGTTTTCGACTTCTTCGCGAAGATCATGTTTGCAAGTTCTTGCGGGCCAGCATGCGGCCGCAGGCTTCCATGAGGAGTAGACCAAAAAGAGGCGGATCCGACGCCTGGGCTACACGATAACTTGATTCGCCGCCGGGGCGGCCTGGCAACGAAGCCGTGCTCTCCGTCAGCCGCGCAGCTTGAAACGCTGGATCTTGCCCGTGGCGGTCTTGGGCAGTTCAGCGACGTACTCGATCCATCTTGGGTACTTGTAGGGAGCGAGGGTCTGCTTGCAGTGCGCCATCAGGGCGTCGGTCAGGGCGACACCGGCGTCGCCCGGCTGCTTCAGGACGACGATCGCCTTGGGCTTGATCAGCGCCTGCTCGTCGGCCTGGCCGATCACGGCGGCTTCGAGGACTGCCGGGTGTCCGACCAGGCAATTCTCGATCTCGACGGGCGAGCACCAGATGCCGCCAACCTTGAGCATGTCGTCGCTGCGGCCTTCGTAGATGAAGTAGCCGTCTTCATCCTCGCGATAGGTGTCGCCGGTATTGAGCCAGCCGTTCACCATCGTCTCGGCCGTCTTCTCGGGCTTGTTCCAGTAGTACCTGGCGGCCGACTCCGCCTTGATCCACAAGCGACCGCTCTCGCCCTTCGCAACGGGATCGCCGTTCTCGTCCAGGATGCGGGCCTCGTAGCCCGGTACAGGCTTGCCGCTGGTGCCGGGGCGATGATCGTCGAGCCGGTTGCCGATGAAGATGTGCAGCGCTTCGGTCGAGCCGATGCCATCGAGGATGGTCGTGCCGGTCTGTTCCTTCCAGCGGCGAAACATGTCGGCGGGCAGCGCCTCGCCCGCCGAGACGCAGGCGCGCAGGGAGGAGAGGTCGCGCTTGCCCGTCTCCAGAGCCGCGAGCTGGGCGGCGTAGAGAGTGGGCACGCCGTAGTAGATCGTCGGCCTGAAGGTCTCGATGTTCGAGAAGGTCGTGTCCGGGGTCGGCCGCCGGTCGTCGAGGATGGTGGTGCCGCCGACCCACAGCGGGAAGGTCATGCCGTTCCCGAGCCCATAGGCAAAGAAGAGCTTGGCGGCGGAATAGCTGACATCGTTCTCGCCGATCCCCAGCACGCGCACGCCGTAGAGTTCGCTGGTCACGACCATGTCGCGCTGCGCATGGACGGCGCCCTTGGGGCGGCCGGTCGAACCGGACGAGTAGAGCCAGAAGCAATCGTCCTCGGGCGCGGCGAGGCGGGGGTCGAGGGCAGGGGAGGCCTTCGCCATTTCTCCAAGGAAGGTCTCGACCGTCATCGATTTCGGGGCCTTCGCGCCGAGCTGCTTGAGGGCCGGCGCGATCTCGACGGTGAATTCCGATGAATAGACGATGAGACCACAGCCGGAATCCTCGACCATGTATGCGTAGTCCGGCGCGCGCAGCAGTGTGTTCGGGGGTACCGGTACAATGCCCGCCTTGATGGCCCCCCAGAACAGATAGAAGAAGGCCGGGCAGTCCTTCACCACCATGAGCAGCCGGTCGCCGGGTGCCAGACCGCTTGCGAGGAGCGCGTTGCCCGACCGGTTCACCCGTTCGGCCAGCTCGGCGTAGCTCACCGTTTCCTGCGCAGTCCGGATCGCCGCTTTTGCGCCGCGACCCTCGCCGACATGCCGGTCGATGAACGGGACGGCCACGTTGAACCGGGGCGGCAGGCTGACCGACTGCGCCGCGGAAAAGGAGATGCCTGACGGAAGCGCCATTTGGAGCCCCTGAAGGGGTTGATCGGGCTCCATCGATACTGATCGGCCGGTCGACACGCAACGCCATGCCCGCGGTCAGCGTTAAGGGAGCCGAATCCGAGGGGCTGACATCAATGAACCAAGGCATCGTCTTTGCGCTTGCGACCACCGTTCTGGTGGCAACCGTCGCCGCCGCCCATGTCGCGGCGCCATTGCCCGACGGCACGCAACGCGGATCGGCCAAGGCCGCCACGGGGACGGTGCAGCCCGCCCAGGCGTCCTCCGCCCAGCTCCCGTCGGCGAAATCCGCCCTTGTCGAGACGAGGCAGGCGCCAGTTCCGCTTCTCGTTCGGGAGCGCCCGCCGGTTGCCTTGCCGGCCGTCGAAACCGCGTCGGCGACGACGCCGGTCGCGATGACCGTAGGCGGCGACGCCGAAGGCAACAGTTTCGCAAAGGGCGCGATCGAAGCGGATGGCTACAAGTCCGTCAGGAACATTACAGCCGGCCCCGACGGAACATGGCGCGCGCGTGCCCTGCGCGGCAAGACCGAGGTCACCATCATCGTGGACCGCGAGGGCCGCGTCTCGGTCGATTGAGATTTCCGACGCTGCGCTTTCCTTGTCTTTGTCTTGCAACCCGTTCCGTCGAGTTGCGTTGTCGAGATGCAGCCTTTGGCGGTTCCAGTAACCGTCCCTCTCCCCCGAGGGGCTGCAGGAGCCCGTCCTGGTCAGCCAGGACGGGCTTTCCATTTCTGCCGGCCGGCAAAGCAAAACGCCCGCCGAAACCGGCGGGCGTTCGCGGGGACGATCCGTTGCTAGAACCTGATGTCCACCCGTCGCTCGGTGGGATCCGCCACGCCATCCCCGACCTTGACCAACGGCGTGGCCGGCGTCGGGCGGACCTTGATCGCTTCGGCCGGTGCGCCCTGGCGTATCAATTCCTGCTTCACGGCGTTTGCGTGGACCGCCCGGCCTTCGATGAGGATCGGTGCCGACTTGGCGGCGTCAGCGGCATTTCGGAGGGTCCCGAGTGCAGACGCGGGAACATCCGTGTCGCTGATTCCCATGAACACCATCTTATCGGAGATGGGCGCATTGGGTGCGGCGGCGAGGTCCTGACTCATGGCCGTGACTGGCGTCAGGGCGAGGCCCGCGAGGACGACGACAGAGCTGAGCGTTCGCATGATTTGTCTCCTTCCGTGTCCCGATTGAACGCAAATGACACGGTGGATGTTTCGTCCAAATTTTGCGCAACGATCTGCAATCGAAAGCGTTGAGTTCGGTTGGTGACACGCGGTGCATCGAGAATGAAATCGGTGGGCTGATTTTTGCCGAGGACTGCTTGCGCGTGTGCAAAGCCTACAGCGTCGTTCGACGGGATTTGCTAAAATATGACATGGAGATTTTCATAATCGTGGCCGTGTGTACCCTGGGCGGCGCCGCCTGGGGATGGTGGCGGGGCACGCAGAACATCGAAAACCCTCCGGACAAGTACGACTTTCCGGGAGGGATGACGCGCCGGGAGCATCTTGGTCAGCTCACCAAGAAGCATCGGCGGAGAAGACTTCCCCTCACGATTGGCGCTGGTCTGGCGGCAGGTATTGCTGCCTTTGTCGCACTTCTGGCATTCGCCGTCTTCAAGCGCTGACGCGGCGGAACGGTCTTCGCCGGCTTGCTGTTTCTGGCTGTGTCGCGCACGATGTGCGGGAACAACAAATGCAAGAGGGCGGGCGATGTCGGAAGAACGAAAGAAGGTTTTCCAGCGCTTTCAGGAGCGTCTGGCGCATCTCGAATCGGGCGCCCTGGCGGGGCCGGCACACTGGCATATCTTTCATCTGCACAATGCGCTGAAGGTGCTCCCCGACGATCATGCCGCCGCCGACCTTCATCTCGACGAGTTCGACCGCGCAGAATTGGCGAAGGAAATTCCCGAACTCGCCGTCGACCAGGCGCCGAGCGTCGCGGAAATCCGCAACCGGTTCGACATGCTGGCGGGCGGCACCCTCTAGGCACCGACCCGCAGCTTTACGATCAGGCGCGCGACGGTGTCATGTTAGAAGTCGCCGCATGGAGCCTCTGAAGAACTGCCCCCGCGAGACGCTGGCCGCCGTGCGCGGCGTGCTGACGGACATCGACGACACCGTCTCCACTGAAGGCACTTTGTCCGCCGCTGCCTATGGCGCCCTCGAAGCCCTGAAGAAGGCCGGCCTGCTGGTCGTGCCGGTGACCGGCCGTCCGGCCGGCTGGTGCGACCACATCGCGCGCTTCTGGCCCGTCGATGCCGTGGTCGGCGAAAACGGCGCCTTATGGATGTGGCACGACCTCGGGCAGAAGCGGCTGCGCACGCGCTTCATTCAGTCCGACACCGAGCGCGCCGAGGGCCGGACCAGGC
>JAKFVZ010000266.1 GCA_021732965.1 Reyranella sp. | reverse complement strand
GAGACTTCAGATCGAGGAGAACTGACATGGCGACCATCGGCACCTTCAAGAAGACCGGCACGAACGAGTTCACAGGCGAAATCGTCACCCTGAGCGTTCAGGCCAAGAACGTCCGCATCGTCCCCGAGACCCGGGCCACCGGCGAGAACGCCCCCAGCCACCGCGTCCTGGTCGGTCGCGCCGAGATCGGCGCCGCCTGGTCCAAGCGCTCCAACGAAGGCCGCGACTATCTTGGTCTCAAGCTGGACGACCCGAGCTTCAACGCCCCAATCTACGCCAACCTGTTCGACGACGAGGACGGCGAAGGTTTCAGCCTCATTTGGTCCCGCCCCAGCCGCCGCAACGGCGACTGAGGCTCTAGCGACGCCCCGTCCGGTCGATCCGGACGGGGTCTTCGTCTGCCAAAGCATCCGAATCAGCTTGCGGCCTGAACTACTCGAACGACCGCAATAGACGCTCTTCAGTCTGGCCCGAGAAGCCAAGAACGACTATTATAGCCGTAGTTCTGGCGTGCGCTGAGGTCCGAGTGGAGGTGATCATGCATGATCACCGCCCGACTGTCGCGGGCCGCACGCGCGCTGCTGGGTTGGACACAGGAGACGCTCGCTGACGAAGCCCGTGTATCACTGACCGCGCTCAAGCGCCTCGAGTCGGAAAGCGACTTGAAGGTCTACGAGAGCACGCGCGATCAGGTGCGCCGGGCATTCGAAGCGCATGGCATCGTCCTTCTGCAGTCCGACCAAGGTGAAGGGGTGATGCTCGTCCATGGCCGAAAAGCCGCCAGCGACATGCGGAAGAGAAGCTAGCGCCGTTCCACGACGGCCAACCCGCGTTGCGGGCCAACAGCCATACCAGTTGCCGTCGAAGTCGGGCTTGGTTAACGCCATGCCGACACGCAGGGGCTCTGTGATTCCGGGTGGGGCGTCGTGACAAAGGCAGAATTCCTCGAAGGGCCGCCCGAGAGCGCGTCGGTCACCGACTATGATCGCGAGCACATGACGCTCTACCTCCGTCTCCTCGATGCCGCGTCGGACGGCGCGGCATGGGAAGAAGCCGTGTCGATCCTGTTCGGCATCGACCCGGCCGCCGAGCCGGAGCGCGCGCGCCGCGTCCACGACAGCCATCTCGCCCGCGCCAAGTGGATGAGCCAACACGGCTACCGCGAGCTCGCACACGAGCACCCGCGCCGGTA
The DNA here is from genome assembly GCA_021732965.1 of Reyranella sp. Classification (GTDB taxonomy): domain Bacteria; phylum Pseudomonadota; class Alphaproteobacteria; order Reyranellales; family Reyranellaceae; genus Reyranella. Next base: position 16,870 of record JAKFVZ010000266.1, on the reverse strand, counting down.
ACGCGGGGATGATGCCGCGGCGGCATCGCCCGTTTCCGATTCTCCGGCTTCCGCTAGCGCTCGCGTGGCGGAATCCTGCCCAGCGAAGCTGCTGCAGGTTTGCTGGCGGAGGATGCATGACCCCCGACATCTCGCACTGGCGATCATCCGAGCGCTACGAATACGTCGAAGACCTCGTCTCGCCTGAACTCGCCTGGGAATGGCTGCGCCGGAACGAAGACTATCAGCGCGACTTCGAGGCCGCTCAGGTTGAACCGAACGCCGACACCGCAGCGACCGAGGCGACGAGGTCTCGATGGGGGCTGCGATTTCCTGTTGTCGCCTGCCCTCGACGCCAAAGAGGCCGCGCCCATCTGGGCACCCACCTCGAACACTGGCGTCGTGATGCTGACCGCGCAGCCGGCCATCCTACCGAAGGACGCCACGCCATTCGTCATTGACGCGGAGGAAGCCGGTCAGTCAGACGCGCAAGGCTTCCACTTCCTTCACGGCCTCGCAAACGGCGAACGGCTTCAGATCCTGCGCCTCTCCGGCGTGACCGGCGCCGAAGGCACGGCGGCCGTCATCCCGCTGGGCCCCGAAGGGTTCGATCGGCTCGAGGCCGTCGCCCGCCTCCTGAGTTCGCTCCATGGCCGCTCGATCCCTGCCGACACGCGGCTGACGAGGCAGCAGCGTCACCGTGCGCGACGGATGCTGCAGGCCGTGGACGGGCGTCTCAGCGGTGCCAGCTACCGCGACATCGCCGCGACCCTGTTCGGCAAGCGCGACCTTGCCGATGAACCCTGGAAAACATCCTCGCGCCGGTTCGCCACCATGGAACTTGTGCGCGGCGGCCTCGCCATGATCGCTGGCGGGTATCGACGCCTGCTGAGTCATCGCCGTCGACGCTAGCACGCTTGGTGTGGGGATTTGCTCCCGCCAGCTTCCCACTCCCTCCGCAACTTCGCGCTCCGCCAAGGTAGCCGCCAACCGCCGCTGTTCCCCTGCGGCTCTCGCGCAACCTCGGAGGCCCGATCATGTCACCCAATGGCACCGGCGTGCCGCAACGCTTTCTCCGCACGCCCGAAGCGGCCCGCTTCCTCGGTCTCTCGGATCGCACGCTCGAGAAGCACCGGACCTATGGTACTGGTCCCGCGTATCGAAAGCTCGGCGGGCGCGTCGTCTACGCGCTCGAGGACCTGAAAGCCTGGGCAGATCGCGGCTTCGTCACCTCGACGTCCGATCCACGCGGCAGTGTCCTTCCCGCCAAGCGCCATGCCGCCGTCACGCCTGCCTTCGGCGGCGGCCAAGCCCGCTGAGCCGTCCGACATGCCGCTGCGGCAGCGCTCCCTCTCCTCAAGCGAACGATCACGGCTCGATCCGTTCGTCGTCGCCACTGGTGACGCCAGCCCGCGCGATCAGCGCGATTTGATGGAGCGGCCCTTCTTCTCGCTCGCCAAAGCCAAGCGCACCACGCCGATCCTCTACGAAGCCGGCGACGTGCGCGTCGAAGTCTTCGCGGTCCCCGAGCATGGCATGGCGACCATCTGGGACGCGGATATCCTGATCTGGGCCGCGAGCCAGATCGTCGAAGCCGCAAACCTCGGGTTCCAGACCTCACGCTTCCTGCAGTTCACGCCGTATCAGCTCCTGACCGCCATCGGACGCCAGACCGGATCACGCGATTACCGGCTGCTCAAGGGCGCGTTGGCGCGCCTGCAATCGACCGTCATCCACACCACGATCCGCAACGGCGAGCATTGGCGGCGCCAACAATTCTCCTGGATCAACGAGTGGGGGGAATGCACGACGCGTGACGGCCGCGTGGAGGGCATGGAGTTTGTCCTGCCCGACTGGCTCTATCGCGGTGTCATCGACCGCTCGCTCGTCCTGGCCATCGATCCCGCCTATTTCCGGCTGACCGGCGGCATCGAGCGCTGGCTCTATCGGGTCGCCCGCAAACATGCCGGCCGTCAGCCTGCGGGCTGGACCTTCGAAATCGCGCACCTTCACGCCAAATCGGGCAGCCTGGCGCGTGTTTCCGACTTCGCCATCGACATCCGCCGCATCGTCGCCCGCCAGCCGCTGCCCGGCTATCGCTTGGCTCTGGAGCGTGCGGGTCGTCAGGAACGCCTGCACATCCGACCCATCAACTTGTCCACAGGGCCTGTGGATGGCGTTGTGGATGCGATCGGGACTTCGGGCGCAAATGGTATCGGGCTTTCGGGCGCAGCCGTATCGGGACTTCGGGCGCGCGGATCGCAACTAACCCTCTGGCCTGAAACGGCAATTCCGAGCCTTAACTTAGAGTCTAACAAAGATTCTAACTTCTTGTTGGAGCGGAGCGACGGTGGAAAACCACCCCGCGGCCGACGGAGCGCGCGGTCATGATCGTCGCGTTGCTCAACCAGAAAGGCGGCGTCGGCAAGACGACACTCGCGCTCCATCTCGCCGACGAATGGGCCAGACGCGACCAGCGCGTCATGCTCATCGACGCCGATCCGCAGGGTTCCGCACTCGACTGGTCCGAAGCTCGTGCCCGTGAAGGCCTGCCCCGCCGGTTCGCCGTCATCGGACTGGCGCGCGACACCTTGCACCGCGAAGCGTCCGAACTGGCGCGCGGCGCCGATCATGTGGTGATCGATGGTCCCCCGCGGGTCGCCGGCCTCATGCGCTCGGCCCTGCTCGCCGCCGATCTCGTCCTCATCCCAGTTCAGCCGTCGCCCTTCGACGGATGGGCGTCGGCCGAGATGCTGGCACTGCTCCGCGAAGCACGCCTGTTTCGCCCGTCGCTTGTCGCCCGGTTCGTGCTCAACCGCTGTGGCGCGCGCACCATCATCGCACGCGAGACCGCCAAGGCGCTCGCCGAACACGATCCGCCGGTGCTGGCGAGCGCGATCGGCCAACGCGTCGGCTTCGCGGATGCCGCGCAATCCGGCCGCCTGATCTCGGAGCTCGACGGCCAGCGTGCCGGCACGCGCGAGATCGCCGCGCTCTGCGCCGAAGTTGGGAGGCTCGCACCATGACCAGGCGCAGCTTCGCCGCGCGGCCCGGCGACCCGGACACCTGGATCAAGGCCGCCGACGATCCGCGCGGCCGCAGGGCTGATGCCATCGCCTACACCGCGCGCCTCACGATCGACGTCACGCCGGACCTGCGCGGCCGGATCAAGGTCACCGCGTTCCAGCGCGGCCAAACCGTCGCGGACATGCTGCGAGAGCTCCTCGCGGGCGCGTTTCCAGCCGAGGGGGACGCGCCATGAGCGCACCGGCAATTCATGGCGCAGCGGGCGTTCGGCCGTCATCACCTCCGGGTCGGCTCACCGAGGTCGAACTGGTTTGGCGCGAGAAGCAGGTCGAGCACTGGATCCGCTTCGGCCATGCGGTCCACGAACAGATCCTCGACCGGCGGCGCCGCGTCCTCAGCTTCCCCGCCGGGGCTGTCTTCGCCTTCGTCCGCTGGGCATCAAATGGCTTTGGCACCGTCGTCTCGCGCATCGACATCCTGCGCGCCGTCAGCGCGAGCGAAGGCTATCAGACGCTCCCCTCGGTGCGGCCCGGTGGTGAAATCCTGCTGCAAACGAGCGGCTGGCCGAACGTCGAACGCGTGCTGCTTCTGATCGACACGATCGAAGCGCTCGACATCGATCCCACCGACGCTGCGCCTGACTATTGGCGCCATGTCCATAACCGGCTCGCCGCTGGCGACGCCCCGCGATCCTACTCCCGACAGCAGCACCGCGCCTGGCGCTTGCGACAGAGGGCCGAGCTATGACGCGCGCCGGCTACCTGCTGACGACCACGGGCGCCGCGCTCCTGCTGATCACGCTTGCGATGGTGCACGTTGCACCGCGGCTCGTCTGGAACGCATCGGCCAGCGTTCCGGTCGGCCTCTATGAAATCGGTTCGGCTACGCCGCTTGAGGTCACCGACCTTGTCGCGGTCAATGCGCCGGAGCCGCTTGGCGCATTCCTCGCGGAACGGGGTTATCTGCCGCGCGGCGTGCCGCTCTTGAAGCGCGTTGCCGCACTTCCAGGCCAGACGGTCTGCCGTTTGGGTGGCGACATCACCGTCGACGGAATCACCGTCGGCAATGCGCTCGACCGCGACCGTCTGGGACGCGCGCTGCCTATCTGGAAAGGCTGCCACCAGATCGGCGCGAGCGAACTCTTCCTCATGAACATCGGCGTCCGGGACAGCTTGGACGGCCGCTACTTCGGGCCTCTCGCCGTCACCACCGTGATCGGCCGTGCCACCCCTCTCTACACCGACGAAGACGGCGACGGTCGCTTCGTCTGGCGCGCGCCGACGCGGTGACGGCGCCGCCATGACCCGTTCCACCGCATTGCCAAGGAGGTTGCCATGACCCTGATCGGAGAATTTATCCGCACCAAGAGCGGCTATGGCGGCCGCATCCGCACGCTCGCGCTCGATGCAGCTCTGGTGCTCGTCCCGGCGGAGCATTCCGACACGGAGAACGCGCCCGACTATCGCGTTCACCTCGGCGACGATGCCGACGGACCTGAAGTGGGGGCGGGATGGAAGCGCACCGGCGAGAAGGCCGGCGAGTATGTGTCATTGCAGCTCGACGATCCGACTTTCGCGCAGCCGATCCGGGCCAACCTCTTCCAGTCGGCCGACGACAAGTCAGCATGGGGCCTCTACTGGAACCGGCCGACCAAGCGCAGCGAGCGGGATTGACCGATGCGCGTCGTCCGTCGCCACCCCGCTGTCGGAGCGAAAGGGGCCGCCTGCCGGCTGCCCTTCCTTCTCCTTTCCGGCCTTGCCTTTGCCGGGGCGATACCCGCGCCATCACTGGCGCAGACATCGCCCATCGAGCGACCCGCTGCAGCGTTGCCCTACACACGAGCGGTCGCCGAGGCAGCGCAGCGGTTCGGCATTCCCGAGCGCTGGATCTGGGCAGTCATGCGCGTCGAAAGCGGCGGTCGTGTCCGCGCGGTCTCGCCGAAGGGCGCCATGGGACTCATGCAGATCATGCCCGCGACCTGGGCCGATCTGCGGGCGCGCCACGGGCTGGGCGCCAATCCCTTTGACCCGCGCGACAACATCCTCGCTGGTGCAGCCTATCTGCGCGAAATGCACGACCGCTACGGCGCGCCGGGCTTCCTCGCGGCCTACAATGCCGGCCCCGGACGCTACGATGACTATCTTTCAGCAGGCCGCGCGCTGCCCGCTGAGACCATCGCCTATGTGTCAGCGCTCGCGCCGCTAATTGGCAGTGAGCCTCTCGCTGCCGGCGTCGCTGTCGCGAACGTCGACCCGCTCGCCTGGACCCGGTCGCCGTTGTTCGTCGTGCGCTCCGACGGCAGCGATGCTGCAGAACGATCGCAGCCCGACCGTCAAAGGAACGGCGGCCGGACGGCAGATCCGCAGCAGCCCCCGATTGCGAGTTCGACGCAAACGGCAGGCATCTTCGTGACCCGCGCCGGTGATGGGGGGCGCCCATGACCGGAATCGCACTCTGGCGCGGTTTGGCGGGCTCCCGGAAAGAGGCGGTATGGGAGCGTGGGGACGAAGCAGACACGACCAACAGACGGCGAGATAAAAGCAGCTCGCCACTCTCGTGCAAGCCATTGCCTTCGCATGGTTTTTCACGTGCCGGTCGGTCGGGGGCAGTGCCGGTTCCGGCCATTTCCCACGGCAGATCAACGACATCTCCGGCACTGTCCGCCGATCGCTCCGCCGGAAGCCGGCGATGAGCGAGGGGGACAGCGACTTCCGGGTCCGGCCAGGCCGCATCGGTTCGACGCGGGCGCCGAAGCCCAAGAGCTTCATCAATCAGGTCCTACGCGCCGCCAAGCGCTCGGGGCATGTCAGCACTGGCGGCGGTCCGGGGCAGAAGGCGTCCGGCTATGGCCGTTCGTCCTTCGGGCGCGGACGCATCGCGTTCAGCCGCGCGCGGCTCTTCAGCTCATCGCGCCGCGTTGTCGTCAAAGCGCGGATCGCCCGCCACCAGGGACGCGCCTTCCGGTCCGCGCCGCTCCATGCCCACCTCTCCTATCTCAAGCGCGACGGCGTCACGCGCGACGGCGAAAAGGCCGTGATGTTCGATGCTGACAGAGACCGCGCCGATGACGCCGGTTTCGCCGCGCGCTCCAAGGACGATCGGCACCATTTCCGCTTCATCATCTCACCCGAGGACGCCGGCGAGATGACCGACCTGCGCGGCTTCACGCGCGACCTTGCCCGTCAGATGGAAGCCGACCTCGGCACCCGGCTCGATTGGGTCGCGGTCGATCACTGGAACACCGACAACCCCCACGTCCATCTGCTGGTGCGGGGCGTCGACGCCCAAGGCGCCGACCTCGTGATCTCCCGCGATTACATCAGCCGCGGCTTGCGCTCCCGGGCGGAGGACCTGGTGTCGATCGAACTCGGCCCGAAGCCGGAGCACGAGATCAAGACGGCGCTCGAGCGTGAAATCACGGCCGAGCGCTGGACGCGCCTCGATGTCGAGATCCGCATCGCTGCCGACGAGACCGGCTCCATCGATCTTCGTCCCGATCAAACCGGCGCCGCTGATCCCCAGACCCGTCGGTTCATGATCGGTCGGCTCCAGCACCTGGAAAAGATGGGCCTCGCGTCATCCGCCAGCCCGGGCGAGTGGATGGTCGGGCTCGATGCCGAACGCCACCTTCGCGACCTCGGACTTCGCGGCGACATCATCAAGACCATGCACCGCGCTTTCGCCGAGCGCGGCGAAGATCGCGGTGTCGCCGACTATGTCATCGAAGGCGGCAGTGGACAGGCGCCGATCGTCGGGCGGCTGGTCGATCGCGGCCTGCACGACGAGCTGACGGGCGAAGCCTATGCGGTGATCGACGGCACCGACGGCCGGGCCCACCATATCCGGTTTCGCGGTGTCGAGGCCTTCGAGCACGCACCCCCGATCGGCGGCATCGTGGAAGTTCGGCGCTTTGGCCGTGCCGATGAGCCGCGCCCGACACTGGTCCTCGCACCCCAGTCAGACCTCGATCTCAGCCGGCAGATCAGGGCGCCGGGAGCCACATGGCTGGACCATCGGCTGGTGGAAGCGGACCCAATGCCGCTGTCGATGGGGGGCTTCGGCCGCGAGGTGCGCGACGCTCTGCAGGCGCGGGCCGAGCATCTCGCAGACCAAAGCCTCGGTCGCCGCCAAGGCCAGCGGATCATCCTGCAACGCGACCTCCTCGCCACGCTGCGGCGGCGCGAACTGGATTCGGTCGGGGCGCGCCTCTCCGCCGAGACCGGTCTGGCGCACGTGAAGCCGACCGCCGGCGATCAGGTCGCCGGCATCTATCGCCAGCGTCTCGACCTCTCCTCCGGCCGCTTCGCGATGATCGAGAGCATGGGACGCGATGGGGGCCTCGGCTTCCAGCTCGTGCCCTGGTCCCGCGAGATCGAACGCAAGCTCGGCCAGCATGTCGCCGGCGCCGTGAAGGACGGCGGCGGCATTGAATGGGGCTTCGGCCGCAAGCGCGGGCTCGCGCTCTGACCGACAAGGAAGAAAGGACCGCCACCGATGTCCGCGACGAAAATCCTCTGGGGCCAGATCACCACCGTCTTCCTCATCGTGCTGCTCACGACCTGGGGCGCGACCCAATGGACCGCCTGGCGGCTCGGCTTTCAGGCGCAGCTCGGCACGCCTTGGTTTGAGCTGGCGGGTTGGCCGGTCTACTACCCACCCGCATTCTTCTGGTGGTGGTATTTCTACGACGCCTATGCGCCGCCGATTTTCGTCGAAGGCGCGATGATCGCCGCCTCCGGCGGCTTCATCTCCATCTCCGTCGCCATCGCGATGTCGGTGTGGCGCGCCCGTGAGGCGAAGAACGTCGAGACCTATGGCTCGGCTCGCTGGGCCGAACTCCGGGAGGTGAAGGCAGCCGGCCTGCTCGGACCGGACGGTGTCGTCCTCGGCAAGCTCGGCGACGCCTATCTTCGGCACGACGGGCCGGAGCATGTCCTGTGCTTCGCACCGACCCGATCGGGCAAGGGTGTCGGTCTCGTCGTCCCCACGCTCCTCACCTGGCCGGGCTCTGCCATCGTCCACGACATCAAGGGCGAGAACTGGCAGCTCACCGCCGGCTTTCGCGCGAGGCATGGTCGCGTCCTGCTGTTCGATCCCACCAACGCCAAGTCGGCTGCCTACAACCCGCTCCTCGAAGTGCGACGCGGCGAGTGGGAAGTCCGCGACGTGCAGAACGTCGCCGACGTTCTCGTCGATCCTGAGGGTTCGCTCGACAAGCGCAATCACTGGGAGAAAACGAGCCATTCACTGCTGGTCGGCGCCATCCTGCATGTCCTCTATGCCGAAGAGGAGAAGACGCTGGCTGGTGTTGCCGCCTTCTTGTCTGACCCGCGCCGTCCGATCGAAGCCACTCTGAAGGCGATGATGACGACGCCGCATCTCGGAGCCGGCGGCCCCCATTCCGTCGTGGCGTCGACCGCGCGCGAACTCCTCAACAAGAGCGACAACGAGCGCTCGGGCGTCCTGTCCACCGCCATGTCCTTCCTGGGCCTCTATCGCGACCCGGTGGTGGCGGAGGTGACGCGCCGCTGCGACTGGCGGATCGCCGACCTGATCGCCGACGAGAAGCCGGCGACGCTCTACCTGGTGGTTCCGCCATCGGACATATCCCGGACGAAGCCGCTCATCCGGCTGGTGCTGAACCAGATCGGCCGGCGCCTGACCGAAGATCTGCATGCGCGAGACCGGCGGCATCGCGTGCTGATGATGCTCGACGAGTTTCCAGCTCTCGGCCGACTCGACTTCTTCGAGAGCGCACTCGCTTTCATGGCGGGTTACGGCCTGAAGTCGTTCCTCATCGCCCAGTCGCTGAACCAGATCGAGAAGGCCTATGGCCCGAACAATGCGATCCTCGACAACTGCCATGTGCGGGTGAGCTTCGCGACCAATGACGAACGCACCGCCAAGCGCGTGAGCGACGCGCTCGGCACCGCGACCGAGATGAAGGCGATGCGGAACTATGCCGGGCATCGGCTCAGCCCATGGCTCGGTCACCTGATGGTCTCGCGCTCGGAGACGGCGCGGCCGCTCCTCACCCCCGGCGAAGTGATGCAACTGCCAGCGACCGACGAGATCGTCATGGCCGCCGGTGTCCATCCCATCCGAGCCAAGAAGGCCCGCTATTTCGAGGATCGCCGCTTCAAGGAGCGCATCCTGCCGTCGCCGGACCCTGCGAAATGCGGGCGTTCGACCCGAAAGGACGCCTGGTCCGAGTTGAAGCCCCAGCAGCCCGACGCGGTGCTCGCGGCTGAGCTCGACAAGGCGGAAGACGCAGCCAACGGCGGACTGCGGCGCGAGCCCGAACTGCCCGACCATGTCGCGATCGCCAAGGAAACAACCGGACCGGCAGCGGCCGACGAGTTCGCCATCATGCTGGACGATGAGCCCGAGGACGTCGCGCGGCAGCGGCAGGCGCTGCGGCAGCAGATGCGCGGCGTGGCGCGGCAGGTGGCGCTCGATCCCAATGACGGCATCGATCTGTGAGGCAGCCATGCGCGACCGGATGAACGTCTATTTTCCGCCCGAGATGCTCCGCCAGATCGCCGATCTCGCCGACCGAAAGAAGCTCTCCCGCTCCGCGATCGTCGAGGCGGCGGTTGCGTCATTCCTGTCACCCGATGGTGGTGACAAGCGCGAGGCCGCGTTGGCACGCCGCCTCGACCGGCTGACGCGCCAGGTCCAGCGCCTCGAGCGCGACCTCGGTGTTACCGCGGAAACGCTCGCCCTTTTCGTCCGTTTCTGGCTGACCATCACGCCGCCTTTGCCACACGATGCTCAGGCGTCGGCGCAGGCCAAAGGCCGCGAGCGCTACGAGGGCTTCATCGAGACGCTCGGAAGGCGCCTGCAGAAGGGACAGAGCTTCCTGAGGGAGATTCCGGACGACATCAACGGCGGGGACACATCAGATGGCTAATATAACATTCGCAATGGTTTATGCTGTTCCGCTCAGCGCCCTCACCTCGGTCATTGCTGACGATCCTTCAAACGCCCAAAGTCGACATCTTTGTCGAAGTTGGGACTCCATCGGAGTCGGATAATTCGGAAAGTTTCTGGCCAGGCCGAGCTCCTACCGATGTTCGATCAGCTCTGGCTGATTTCGGGCTAGCATAAAGGCCCGCCTTCGCTGGGTACTGCCCAGTGTGAAGGAAGTGCAGTCGGGCACCTACGGCCTACAGCGTCTCGGACGGGTCCGCTGACGGGCTAGAGACCGATCCAAGTGCGGAGAGATCGACCGATCCAAACGCTAGGATGGCGTCGAGATGGCGCATGACGTGCTCGAAATCGGAGCCGAGCACCGGCGGACGATCCCCGACCATTTCAGCAAACGCCCGGTGCAGAAGGACCCGCGAACGCGCGTTTGGGGTTCGGTATGCAAACGCGACCTTCTCCGGTGAGTCGACACCCCGACGGATCGCGTAGGCGAAGATTTCGAGCACCGCAGGATTCGCAGCGACCTTTTCCTTGGCCGTCAGCGTTTGGCGGATAACCTCTGCGGCCGCTGCAGCGACCATGTAGAGTTGTCGATTGGCGATCCGATTGATCAGGTCGCGCGTGCGCTTGCAGACACCGATCTTGGCCGCGGGAACGCCAAGTGAGGCCTCGATGCGATCGAAGGGTTCGCCTTTGAGCCACGCAGACAGCGCGGTCTTGAGTAGCGCCATTTCCGCAGCCGTGCTGTCGCCGCCGGTCTTCTTGCCGCGAGTAACAGCCTTGACCGTCTCGACAGCTGATCCAAACAGCAAGGAGTAGCTTGTGCGATCGGCGATCATGAAATCGATTAGCCATTCCATCCAATCTCATACGGTCGAGGGTAACGAGTCGATTTCCGCCTCAACTTTCGCCGCTATGGCCGCTAATGGCTCGACCGCAAGACCCGTGAAGGCGGCGATCTGCATCACGGGCACCGACGTATGTTCAGTGGCCGTGTCAAGCGCGGTCTTCAACGCACCGAGTTTCTCGTCGAAAGCGGCATCCTGCTTGGCTTGCCGCGCCTGGTATCCGGCAAAGGAACGGCTGATCATCTCGACCGCCATTTCGACGGCCGTGTCTTCAGCTTCGCCCGCCCGAAGTCGGCTCAGGAGGTAGCGCACACCCGCACCAGAGAGTTCGCCGGCCTGAATGCGGTCAAGCAACGGAGTCAGCGGATCGTCGATCGTCACGCATTGATCGTTCTCCGGCAGCACCGCCTTAAGCATCTTGAAGGCTTCGCTTTCGGGGGCGGAATTGGCGTCGAATTGCACCACTGGTTCCGGAATCAGGAGCACTGTACCGTTCGCCAGATGGCCGGCGCGTCCGGCACGACCGGCTGCGTTCAATATCTCATGGCCTTCGAGCGGTTTGCGGCCATCTTCATTGTGCCGCATCGTGCCTGCCAAGATTGCGATTTGCGCGGGAAGGTTCATGCCCTGCGCCAGCGTCGGGGTCGCGACGATGACGTTGACGCCTCCGGCCTTCTTGAAGACCGATTCGGCGAGCCGTCGCTCGAGCGGGATCATGTCTCCGTTATGTGGGATTGCAGGCGCAGTTGGGTCGAACAGCGAGCAGCATTCGGCGCCGAGTTCAGCCACCGTGTCGACCCAGAGGCTATTTTCGGTTTCAGTGAGAGCGGGTGGAGACGGCAGCTTGCCACTAAGCCGCTTCGCCGTGGTCGGCGCGTGGTCGGCTTGCTGTACGAACATGATGGTCTTCAGTCCAGCAACAGCCGCGTTCTTGGCCAAAGTTGCCCCAACATCATTCGCGTTTGGGCTTGCGCCGCCCGTCCCATGCCCGAGTACGACGGGCACATCGGAAAGCCGCACGAGCCGCATGTCGGTCGGTACGGTTTTAAGCCAGGCATGGTGCAGCCCGAACAATGCATATGCGTCGACATTGAGCGGTGGTGCCTTGTAGGACGCTTTGAGCCGTTTCTTACGCCGGACGATCATGTTTGCGGCATCGACTTGCGCCTTCGGATAGATCACCACGCCGCGTGCTTGCCGGCTCGGCTTCCAGGGATCATGAAAACCGACGCAGGGACGCCCGGTAATCGCGGCAAGCCAATCGGCCACCTCTCCGGCATTCTTCAGCATCGCAGAGAGCAACAGGAGATCGGCGTTTGGTGCGCGTTTGATAGCATGGAGCAAACACAGCATTGCGTCCACGCTACGGGATCCGCCGCCATCGGGGCTCAACAGATGGCATTCATCGAAGACCAACAGGCCAAGATCGCTCATGTCGGTGTCGGTGAAGCTCAGCAGCGCAAGGCATCGCTCGGGAGTCATCACTTCGATCGATTCGAGCTCTGGTCCGCGGATCAGCGCGGTGAGGTCGCCATCGGCCGACACGACGCTGTCTATCAGACTCTCTGGAAAGCTCTCGGCAAGATCATCACGAAGCTGATCGACCAGAGCCAAGGTCGGGACGAGGAAGATGACCTTCTTGCCGGCGGACAAGGTCGAGGCGATCTTCAACTCTGAAAGCGTGGTTTTGCCCGCGCCGGTGGGCAGTACCAGCACCGCTGACTTTCCAACATCCAGAAAATGCGTAGCCAGAGCGGCGCGGTGATTCGGCCAAAGCACCGGTTTGCTCGACGCGCGATGGCGAACCCACAGCTTCCAAGAATTCTCTTCCGCACCCGCGGGCGGTGGGATTCGAGTGACGCCAACGTCCTCAAGTCCGTCTGCGACGTGCATAAGCAACCGCGCCAGATGACGCGGTCCCGCATAGCTGGAGGTAATATTGAGGCCCGTGTCCGGAAGACTCAGCGGACGGGTTGCGAGTTCCACCACTCTGGCGAAGGCAAGCTGAGGGGTTTCGAACGATTGATAGGCGAGCTCGACACGAGGACGATCGAGCAAGCGTGCTACCATTTGCACCAGACCGCTCCAGCACAATCCGTACAACGCCTGCGTCGCCCGTTCATCAAACGGCGCATCGGCCCCAGGCCGCAATCCTGCCAAACGGTTGGCACGCTCGAGGATCGCTTCAAATCGTTCCAAGGCAAGGTCTTCGACGCTTTCTACCAGAGCGCCGCGATGAATATCTTCAAGACGGGGGCCTGCGAGTTCGCGAGCGGCTTCACGCGCGTCAGGGCTCTGCTCAGCGATCAGGAACAGAAGTGGTGCCGATACGCGCGGATCAATGGCCCGCGTGGTCAGGAGTTCATCGCGGTCCTCGAGATCCGGGCGGATACGGGCCAGAAGCTGATAAGCGGTCGCTGCGACGAAGGCGGCGGCCCGGCGTTCGTGATCTTCTGCACCGCGGTCGACAAGCGCTTCGTAGATAGTCGCGATCCGCTCGATACGCGCGAGTTGGGCGAGGTAGTCGGGCTGCTCGGCTAGCGATGCCGCACGCAGCCTGAGGCCGGCCAGTTCGGCGTAGATACCAGTCAGTTCTTGCGGCAGCATCGACGGGTCGACGCCCTCAAGAGCCGGCGCGCTCCGGATCAAGGCTGCGGTTTGCGCGTCAAACATCGAACGTCGAAATCCGCGCCCAGACGCGATCCGCGAAATCAGCAAACCAGGCCCGAACGTCGTCTAGCGGGAGCGTGTTACCGCCGCGCTTGTCCAAAGCCACCTGAAGAGAATCATAGTCCTTGAACAACGCGACGCATTTGGCCGCTGGAAACTGCGATGGCGAAACAGTCAGCGATGCTTCAAACGCCAGCGGGCGCGTCTGAATCAGCGTGTCATATGCCGTCTTGAGCTCGTATCCATTGAAGCCGTAGCTTTCCAGCAAGGCGAGAACGGCTTGAGCCAGCTGATTATCGCGCTTGCCAGAAATGTACTCACGAAACGACTTCAGGACCTGGCTCTGGAATTTTTGCCGAGCATGGATCGTGCATTTGTACTCGTATACGGTCGCCTTCGTCAGCGTCTTCGTCGCCGGATCGACCGTAATCTTGACGCCATCAGTGCCCTGGTTGGTTGCCTTAAGGTGCGAATTGTCGATCTTTTCATCGCCCGTCTTGCCTTTGCGGGCAGCGACCCAGCAAATGATCTCGAATAAAAGACCATCGCGATGTTCGATACCCTTTTCCGTCGTAGGATGCAGATCTTTGTCGAGCGTCTCTTTCAGCCCGGCCGTGATTTTCGGCGGCGCCAATTGCGTGCCCACAAGGATCAGCGCCGCGTGGAAAGCCTGACCGACCAACACCAGCGCGACAAGCTGCGCGAGATCGTCAGGGGCATCGACGCTCCATTGTTCTCCCTCGCATTGGGGGAGCGCCGCCATAGGATTGAGAGTGATCGGCACGCCTATCCCAGACCTTCAAGTAACGTTCGGTAATCTTGGATGCCATGCTCTCGCATCGCCTCAATGGCTTCGACGCGGGTCCTTCGACCCAATTCGGTATCCGCGACGAAGCGCGTGCCCCTCAGCGCGGCGACATGAGCTGTGTCCAGCCCATGATATTCGGCGCCGGCAATGACGGTCGCGAGGTACCAATCGAAAGGGCGTAGTGTGTGGTCCAACGAGGTGCCAAGATAGCTGCTCGCCGGAACGGTGCTTCCCTCGATGGCGAAAGTGTCCTCGCGCCGGTAGCCAGAGCCTAATCCCTCGTGCCGGTCCAACTGCTCTCGTTCGGCCAGATCAATCTCGAAAATGACCCCAGGCACGGCGGAATTCGGGACGATAACCAGGGTCGCCTTTCCTGAACCGTCCTTACTCGCCTTCGAAAACGCAAGACTCCAGGCGCGCGCAACTCCCGTCCCGACGACCTTCGCCGACGGGCAGCGGCCAAGCAGTCGTGCCGGCAACATATTGGAGCCATACGCGAAGTAGAGAAATGTCATTGGCCATTGCTCCCTTCGACATTCCCTCCATCGCGCAGTTGGTTGGCCGAGCGGACGGGTTCCGCCACCGTCAATGCGCAGCGCTCCGCTCGTTCGCGGACCATCGCGGCAAGGCTTTCGATGGCCGTCCGATCGAAGCCAGGGCGCACCAACTCGGCGGCAACCTCGCCTGTTCGCGCAATCACGCCTTTGCTGATCTCCGCAACCCGTCTTCGTATCAGGGGCACGCCGAGTCCCGCGTCCGCCGCAAATGCTGCCCATCCCTTTGCGTCCAGTTCGGCGAGCGTGGCGCGTTTCCCGATCTTCATGGCGAATTTCGGCGAGAGATCGGGATAGGCAACGGTTGCCAGCAGATCATAGAGCGGGGCGAGGCGCGGGCCTTCGGCGTCGTAGAGGATCGAGAAATTCTTGCCGTGTGCGTCGGCGTTCCCGGCGATCACATTGAAGATCACCGCATCTAGAAGCTTCAGCACATCGACAGCGGGCCTGGCGGCGACGCGGCGGAGCAGCGCGAAGCAATCCTTGAAGGTCGGGCCGCCCTCGCTGGCGTATTTGGTTTCCGGCGGCACGCCGAGCGCCTGGCAGAAATCCTCCTGGTGGATCCGGCGCACAATGCCATCGGCGCCGATGGCGCGGTCATAGCGATGGACCAGCAGAAACGATCGATCCTGAACGGTGCGCGCTTCTGCCGGCGCGACATCGAGGCCGATCGCGGCGGCAAGGCGCATCACGAACGCTTCGTTCTCGGTCGTGGCCGCGAAACGCGATATCGGCGGCTTGAGAATATGCGTCGTGGCCTGGCCCGGCGCAGGCAACGCCACCTCTTCATCCAGCAGAACCACCGGCACCTTCGATTGCGCGCCGGCGAGCGAGAGGCGCAATCCTTCCTCGCCCGCGAGCAGCGGGCGCACAGGCAGCGCGTCCAGCACCCGGATCAGGCCTGCATCGTCAAGCGGGGTTGGCCGTTGATCGGGGGCAAGAGTAGCCGGTACTTCGCCGGGCGGCAGAAGCTGGAGCGCGCCCGCGACATCGCCGCCGAGACGATCGAGAAGGGCGAAATCATTGGCGCGCGACACGCCTAGTGCCTGAGCCGCCGCTTCGCGCTGGCCTTCCTCCGGTAGGAGGCCACCGAAAAACGGGCGGCACTCGCGGCGAGTGAACGGCTCCGCCCGCTTTGGCAGTGAGGCGGACAAGGGCTGCGCCGCCTCATCGTCAAGCCAAGCCGGCGTATAGGCGAAGCCGAGTTCACCATGCTTATCCTGCGTCAACTGGCCCACCAGGCGCCCGTCCCACCAGATATCGAGGGTGCGCGTCATGCTTTCCGCGTTCCTTTGGGGTCGGGCGGCGGTGTGATATCGAGCGAGCAGCCCAGCGCTGCCAGGACCTGAAGCGTCTTGCCGATCTGCGCGGTCGGCTTGCCCGCTTCGAGATCGACAATGAAGCGCAGGCCGACGCCAGCTGCGCCGGCAAGCTCGTCCTGCCGCAGGCCAGCGGCTTTGCGGGTGGTCCGGACAATGTCGCCGATCTCGGCGGTGGTGAGGTTGCGTCTGGCCATGATATTTACCGAACGGGAAAGTATCATGAATTTCGAAAGAATGTCTATAAGAATTTCCCGCTCGGGAAAGCTTGCGCCTCGGGGTAGCTCCCGGGCCTGAATTATTCCCGCTCGGGAAAACGAGCCGATCGGCAGCCTCAGACGCTGCCGTGGCTCGACGCCGGTCCGCCGATTACCTGTCTTTCTTCGCCACAGTACGACGAACCCCTGAGCGTTGTTGCAACGCCCCAATTCCTGCCTTTCTTACTCATCCCCGATCCAGGGCCGCGCGTCGCGCGGGCCCGCAAGCGAACGGGGACGACGTGGCGGTCAACCATCAGCAATCGGAAGCAGCCTCACGCGGCGCACGCATGCTGCGCACCGCGCTGGGGCCTGCGGTCGCCCGATTCCTGGAAGACCCCGCGATCGTCGAGGTCATGCTCAACCCCGATGGGCGGCTCTGGGTCGACCGGCTCTCTGACGGCCTGTCCGATACGGGGGAACGACTTTCGGCCGCAGATGGCGAACGCATCATCCGCCTCGTCGCCCATCATGTCGG
>JAKFVZ010000171.1 GCA_021732965.1 Reyranella sp. | reverse complement strand
GGGCCTATGTGCCCGCCTAAGTCATTAGAATATCGAGGTTTTCATGCTTGGCGCGCTCGCCCGGAGTTTGTTCGGGACGGCCAACGACCGGATCGTCAAGGGCTTCGACAAGACGGTGGCGAAGATCAACGCCCTCGAGCCGGAGATGGTCAAACTCTCGGACGATCAACTCCGGGGCAAGACTGCCGAATTCCGGGAGCGCCTTTCCAAGGGCGAAACGCTCGACGATCTCCTGCCGGAAGCCTTCGCCACGGTGCGCGAGGCGGCCAAGCGGACCTTGGGCCAGCGCCACTTCGACGTCCAGCTCAAGGGCGGCATGGTCCTGCACCAGGGCAAGATCGCCGAGATGAAGACCGGCGAGGGCAAGACCCTCGTCGCCACGCTGGCGGTCTATCTCAATGCCCTGCCCGGCAAGGGCGTGCATGTCGTCACCGTGAACGACTACCTCGCCCGCCGAGACGCCGAGTGGATGGGCCGGGTCTACAAGTTCCTCGGCCTCACCGTCGGCATCATCGTTCACGAACTCGACGACGAGCAGCGCAAGGCGGCCTATGCCTGCGACGTCACCTACGGCACCAACAACGAGCTGGGCTTCGACTACCTGCGCGACAACATGAAGTATCGCCTGGACGCGATGGTCCAGCGGCCCTTCAACCATGCCATCGTCGACGAGGTCGATTCGATCCTGATCGACGAGGCGCGCACGCCCCTCATCATCTCCGGCCCGGCCGAGGATTCCTCCGAGCTCTACCGCCGTGCCGACACGGTGATCCCGCAGCTCAAGGCCGAGCATTTCGAGAAGGACGAGAAGAACCGCACCGTCGTCCTGACCGACGCCGGCATCGAGGCGATCGAGGACATCCTGCGCGCCGACGGACTGCTGGCCGAAGGCATCAGCCTCTATGCGCCGACCATGGTGTCGGTGCTGCACCACATCACCCAGGCACTGCGCGCCCACAAGCTGTTCGCGCGCGACGTCGACTACATCGTCAAGGACGGCCAGGTCGTCATCATCGACGAGTTCACCGGCCGCATGATGCAGGGCCGCCGCTATTCGGAAGGCCTGCACCAGGCGCTCGAGGCCAAGGAGCATGTCGAGATCCAGCGCGAGAACCAGACGCTGGCCTCCATCACCTTCCAGAACCTGTTTCGCATGTACCCGAAGCTCTCGGGCATGACCGGCACGGCGCTGACCGAGGCGGCGGAGTTCTCCGAGATCTACAAGCTTGAGGTGGTCGAGATCCCGACCAACGTGCCGGTCGCCCGCAAGGACGCCGACGACGAGATCTACCGCACGCTCGCCGACAAGACGCGCGCCATCGTCAAGCTGGTCGGCGAATGCCGCGCGCGCCAGCAGCCGATGCTGGTCGGCACCGTCTCGATCGAGAAATCCGAGGAACTGTCCGAGGCCCTGAAGAAGGCCGGCATTCCGCACAACGTGCTGAACGCCCGCTTCCACGACCAGGAAGCGCAGATCGTCGCCCAGGCCGGACGTCCGGGCTCCGTCACCATCGCCACCAACATGGCCGGCCGCGGCACCGACATCCAGCTCGGCGGCAACGTCGAGATGCTGGTGCAGCAGAGCGTCCCGGAGATCACCGCGAAGTTCCCCGACGAGGCGGCACGAAACGCCGAGATCGCGCGGGTCGAGGCGGAGATCCGCGCCGGCGTCGAGCGCGACCGCGCGATCGTGCGCGAGGCCGGTGGGCTCTTCGTCGTCGGCACCGAGCGCCACGAATCACGGCGCATCGACAACCAGCTGCGCGGCCGTTCGGGCCGCCAGGGTGATCCCGGCGCCTCGCGCTTCTTCCTGTCGCTGGAAGACGACCTGATGCGCATCTTCGGCAACAACAAGGTCCTCGACTGGGTCCAGAAAAAGGGCATGGCCGACTACGAGGCGCTGACCCATCGCTGGCCCAACAAGGCGCTGGAAACGGCGCAGGGCAAGGTCGAGGCGCGCAACTTCGAGATCCGCAAGAACCTGCTGCGCTTCGACGACGTGATGAACGCCCAGCGCCAGGAGATTTACAAGGAGCGCATCGAGCTGATGGGCACGGAGGACGTGTCCGAGACCGTCGCCGGCATGCGCCGCGACGTGGTCGACACGCTCGTCAAGCGGACCATCCCCGAGGGCGTCTATGCCGAGCAGTGGAAGGTCGGCGAACTCAAGGACGACGTGCAACGCATCTTCGGCCTCGACCTGCCGGTCGACGAGTGGGCGAAGGAAGAGGGCATTGCCGACGAGGAGATCAAGACGCGCCTGAACGACGCCGTCGAGCGCGTGTTCGCGCAGAAGGCCGCGCAGTACGGTCCCGACGTCTGGCGCCAGGTCGAGAAGAGCGTGCTGATGCAGATCTTCGACCAGAACTGGAAGGACCACCTTCTCCATCTCGACCATCTGCGCCAAGGCATCGGCCTGCGCGCCTATGGCCAGAAGGATCCGCTGAACGAATACAAGCGCGAGGCCTTCAACCTCTTCAGCGACCTGCTGACCAACATGCGCGAACAGGTCGTGACGCTGCTGGCGACCCTGCAGATCCGAATGGAGCCGCCGCCGATGCCCGAGATGCCGACCAACATGCACGAGGTGCACGAGGACCCGGCGCAGGCTGCGGCGATGGCCGACGATCCCGCCTACGATCCGGCCGATCCCGATGGCGGCGGCGTGGCGACGCTGCATCGCCCGCGACCGATCACCAACGGTCCGGTGGATCCCAACGATCCGGCGACCTGGGGCAAGGTCTCACGCAATGCCGCCTGCCCCTGCGGCTCGGGCAAGAAGTTCAAGCACTGCCACGGGCGCGTTTGAATGCGTTATCTTTGAGGCCTTGTCGTGACAAGTGTTCGTCCTTGGAGTTAGGCGCAACGCCGAATCCTCAATGAGCACCGCCTGAGGGTCTGAGCGCTGCTTCCCGAACCTATTTCGAAGGGCATTTGATAATTGCCTGAGTGAGCTTGAGCATCGGTGTGCCAGCGTCGGTCTTATCCGCCGAGGCCATCATACAATCGACGAGTTCTACGCCTGTGTAACCCGGGCGAACCAAGCTCAATAGAACGAGCGCAGAAGCACAGTACGGCGACGCCATCGACGTTCCGCTCATTGTTCCGTACATGGCATCCGATTGGTTGCCGCCGGCGTCCCGCGCGACGACGCTTAGAATGTTGACGCCCGGACAAGAAATATGGCCCCCGCTGTTCGAAAAAGAAGCGCGCTTTTTGCCCTGATCGTGCGCCTCCACGATGACTCCATTCCTGATACCCTTTTCGCGCGCGGTAATGGCCGCCCAATTAAAGGGGCTCGCATACTTCGCCATAATGGGGTGCGTCAAAGCGGAACTATCATTGCCCGCAGCTGAAACGACCACCTTGCCCGATTTGTTCGCAAGCTCAAGAACCGAAACGAGAAACACTCCCTGCGATTCAACCAATTTCCGCCACTGCTCTGATTCCGGCGCATCGGGATTGATGCCGAAGTTGCTACGCCAATTATATCCCATGCTCAAATTGATTACCTTCAAGTCGGCATACTCGTTCAGGAAGCGATCGAAGGACGCGAGGACTTGGCTGAAAACCACGAAAAACCCCAAGGTAGGGTTGCCGCCTGCTGACGTGAAGAAAACATCAGCGGTTGTCGCGCGGACAAAGCAGTTCGGAATAACGCCGCGCACGCCTTTGCCATTGCCATGGCGGGCGCAGCCAATTCCCGCAACGTGGTTGCCGTGGTCATGTACCTCGATTCTATCCAAGAGCTCCAAGAACGTGATGTCTTCATGTCGGGCAAAACCAACATCCATCACACCAAGCAACGCGCCATCCAAAGCCCCCTTGAGCGTCCACAGCTTACTCGCCTCAATGTCGACGATACCCCAATCTAACCTTTCCACTTCACCTGCCGCGAGCGTGATCGGCGCAACATCTGTCGCTGTGAGCAGGTTGAGGATCAGCTGGTCTGCCTTAGGTGTCAGGATCACGTCGGGAGTCGCACTCCGGACAATGGGTTCCCTCTTGAAGTCATCGATAACGCCAGTCACGCCTCTAAGTAGCGCCTCATTAGCGGTGCGATCGCTAAGAGTTGGAGCGAAATACTTGCTCAGGTCACCCTCGACTTTGATGGCACCTATGGCGGGGTAAGTGTCCACGACAGTCAATCCGCGCCTTGTAAGTAGCGTGTCGATGTCGGATTTCGATGCTGTTGGTTCAAATTGTAAAAGCACTGTGTTCGGCACTACCAGCGGTGCCGACGCGTTACCTTGATCGTCAAGTTTTAGTTGCCCGGCCGAACCAGCCGGAAGCTTATCCTTGTCAATCCTAAATTCCTTGAATTGGGTGTTTTGCTGACGACTACCCCTTGGTTCGACAGTCAGCCGCTTGATCGCATTCTGCGTCTCAACCGAAGGGAGGCTTGAGGGTTGCGCTCGGCCGTTGCCACTCGAAAGAACTGCTATCAGGAATACGATCGAGCAGAGCGCCACTTTTGCATGAGACATCGCGGACTCCCGAAAAGGATAGGACGGACTCCAAATGCACCTCTCAGCGATTGCAGGTTGCCTGAGACTTTCTACTCTGTCAAAATCTTCTATGTGACAATCGGGCGCGCCGCATCTAGGTGCGATCGAGGAGAAAGATTGTTCCATTTTCCGGAGATGCGGATGCGAACCGTTGCCGTACTTCTCACGCTCCTTGGCCTGTCAATTGCCACACCATCCCGGGCGAATGATTCCAGCCCAGTGTTCCTTGACCAAGGCCAAGCTTGGGATGCCGTCAGCCGTGCGGATTTCTACACCCGAGACCAAGGCTCGCGCCTCATACCTCTGGCTTGGCTCACAGCACTTAAGAATGAAGATGGCACGGCTTTCCTTGCCGATGGCCTAACTCGCTACGGCTATCTGCCTGGATCCGACAGCGCCACTACACTCCCCGTCGGATTTCACGCGACTGGCCCCGCAGGCGCGAAGGTCGTCGGCATGACCTGTTCAGCCTGCCATACGCGGCAGATCAAGGTTGATGGGAAGTCTTACCGCATAGACGGAGGTCCGGCGCTTGTAGACTTCCAAGCGTTTCTAGAAGATCTCGATAAGGCGGTCGCGCGCGTAATTTCCGACGATGGCACCTTCCGGACATTTGCAATTGCCGTTCTGCAAACAGCTTCGCCTTCTGCAAACAACGTAGCTGCGTTGCGACGAGACGTCGACGCCTGGTATCTTCGATATCACACAATTATGGATCTTGCGCTTCCAAAGCCAGGGTGGGGTTTGGGACGACTTGATGCGGTTGGCATGATCTTTAATCGTGTGACAGGTCTGGGCGTTGGACCGGAACCGTCCTTTCTCATTCCAGAAAATATTCGTCGGGCCGACGCGCCTACGCGATACCCGTTTCTTTGGAACGCGACCAAACAAGACAAGACGCAATGGCCGGGCTTCGCAGACAACGGAAGCGATATGCTGGGGCTGGCTAGAAATGTTGGCGAAGTCCTTGGTGTATTCGGGACCTACCAGCCCAGGCGGCTCGGCCCGTTGGTCAATTTCTGGAACAACAATTCAACCAACATCGACGGCCTGCAAATTCTTGAAGAGCTTGTGAAGAAGATCGAGCCACCCAAATGGCCGTGGCCCATCGACGATGTTCTGGCAGCGAAGGGCAAGGCGATCTTCGAACGGCCGACGGCTAGTGGCGGCTGTTACGAGTGTCACGGAGCAAAAGCCGGCAAAGTGCGGTTTCCCGTTCAACAGACTTGGGCTACTCCAATCCAGAATGTCGGCACGGATACGCGCCAGTACGACGTCCTCGCATGGACCGCCAAGTCGGGCGTTTTAAAGGGTGCCTACATTCCGTTTGCAACCAAGCCCCTCAAGGAAGTGGATTTGGCATTCAATATTCTTGCCACATCCGTGATTGGCACGATTGCGCAGCACGTTGTTAGCCCCTCGACCGGCTCATCCAGCGCGATGCTTGGAGCTTCTGTCGACACCGGGATGGCAGCCGCGGCAGAACCCGTCGATGTAAGCCGACTTCCTTCCGCTTTACAGGATCTACCGGGCGCGTTTCAGATTCCAGAAGCCATCGCCACCCCAGAGATTCGGCTTCAGCTCGGTATGAATGCCGGAAGTCCTTCACCACCGAAGGGGGCTTATGAGTCTCGCGTTCTCCACGGCATTTGGGCGGCTGCACCGTATCTTCACAATGGATCGGTCGCCAGCCTCGCCGACCTGTTGAAGCCATCGAGTCAGAGACAGCAGCGCTTTAAAGTTGGTCCCACGTATGATCTGAAAAGGATCGGCCTCGCTTCCGATCAGCCTCAGTCTGCTTTCGACCGCGTAACGACGGGATGCGATGATCTGAACTCTGGCAACAGCCGCTGCGGCCATGAATTCGGGACGAGTTTGCCAGATCTAGAGAAGGAAGCACTACTAGAGTACCTAAAGGCGTTGTGAGACCTCCAGATTGAACTGATCGCACATGCCCCGGATGCCGTCCAACATGCACGAGGCCCTCTCGCGCCGCCTCGATGAGGGAAGATCCCACCAACGATCCCTCGACCTAGAGCAAGGTCTCGCACAAGGCGCCTGCCCGTGACTCGGGCAAGAAGTTCAAGCACTGCCACGGACGGGGTAGTGTCCCGTCGGACCTACTTTCATGCGCAACCAGGAGGTGTCGGCGGCGATGGCGGTGACGACTGACTTCCTTCACTTAGTCGTACAGCTTCGCTACGGAGCCGGGCCCGCAGCGGCGTGTAGTGCCGGTGCCGCAACGCCCAGGGCCGCCAAGCGGCGGCTAGCACCGGCGGGCACCCGCATGGCAATCCTTTCGGACTACAGCTGACGATGCGACTGGAGCACGCCGGATTTGCCTAGGCTCGCATCAGTTCAGCGCCATCGCGGGCACGTTCAGCATCGCCGCCACAGCGGACGTGGCAAGAAGTATACTGGCCATCAGCAGTATTCCCGGGCCGATACGGGAAGGCTAGGGAAAGCCTTCCTCGCCTGCCGAGACCCGCGGTTGGGAATACCGCCGGCGAGAGACTTCTTCATGATGAACACTCGCGGAGCATTACGCGCTACGGACAATTCAGATCCTCGTCAGGGCATAGGAGATGTCGTCGGCGAGGGCGGTGAGGCGTTGGACCTCTTCCGCATCGAACGCCTGCGGATTCGTCGCATAGATCGAGAGCGCCGCCACCACTGCATCGCGACGCCGCAGCGGCAGGGCGATGCTGGAGCGGTAACCGCGCCGCAGCGCTTCCTCGCGCCACGGCTGTGTCGCCGGATTGCTGCCGAAATCCTGGTTGATCTGGACGGTTCCCGTCTTGAGCGCAATTAACGGCGGCCCTCTGTCCGCAGGCTGGCCCTTCAGGATGATTTTGGCTTGGGCGAGATAGCCGTCTTCGTGTCCTGCGAATGCCGGAAACCGAACTCTTTCGGCCGGATCGTCACTCGGAACGGTTACGGCCACCATCCTGTAGTCGCCGAACTCGACGAGGCTGGTGCAGATCTGATGGAAGATCTCGGACTCGGACCGGGCCCGCAGCAGGATGCTGGTTGCGGCCTGCAGCGAACTCTTCACGCGCGCGAGCCGCAGGACTTCCCGCTCCAGTTTCACACGATCGCTGATTTCGACGCCCATCGCCTGACGATAGGTCTGTCCGTCGAGTTCGAAGGTGCTGATCCGCACTTCCGCGGGAAAGGTGCTGCCGTCCTTACGACGGATCAGCGCGCGAACCTCCGTTCGGTCCCCGCCCGCGCCCAGAGGCGGTGCCGGCCGATCGCCGCCTTCCAGCGAGTCGGGCACCATGAGGTCTCGCCCATCCATCCCCCGCAGCTCCTCGGCGCTGTACCCCACAGCTTTCTGCGCGGCTTCGTTGGTCTCGAGAATACGATTGTCGCCGTCGAGCACGATGAACATGTCCTGCACGGCATGAACAAAGCGAAGGTTGCTCACCGCCAGTTCGTGCGTTTCCTCCTGCTGGCTTCTCCACAGCGACCACACCAGGAAACCCGCCGCCAGAATGGTCGCCCCGAACACGAGGACGATCTTCTCCGAGCGGCGATCGATCGGCTGCATCACCTCCTCATAGTCCGACTTGGCGATCACGATCCAGGGAACGGCCGTGGCCGCATGCGACGATGCGAGAACCTTTTTGCCGCGATAGTCCACGGCCTCTCGCGCGCCGTCTCCCTGGCGGAACGCGACGGCGGCCATGAGGTTCGGCGTCGACAGGGGGAGGCGAAGTCCCGAGGGCGGTATCGCGCGCTCCAGGAAGCGTGGTGGAATCAGATAAACGGCATCGTAACCGTCTTGGCGCACCACCAGCACTTCCGACGTCGCGCTGCCGGTCGGCCATGTCTGGACTTTTCGGAACAGGTCGACGCCCGGATCGACCACGAGCACGACTACGAACGGGCGCGGAGCGGGCGTGCCGGTGACGAGCGGTTGCGCGAAGGCCATGCTGGCGCTCGGGGGGATTCCGGCATCTAGTCGAAGCGGTCCGATCTTCAGCTTGTCGTCGCGTACAGCGTCGCGCACCAGGACTTCGATCTCGGTGTGATCCTTGTGACCGGGAGCGCCGCCCGCTCCCGCCAGCAATCTCCCATCGGCCGAAAACAGCATGATTTCACGCCGTTCGGGATGTCCAATCAGCACCTGATAGAGGACCAGTTCGACGATCTGCCGAATCTCCGGAGTCTGGTCGATCTGGCCGAGCGGCAACCCCTTGAGGGACGTGACCAGAAATCCCAGGTCGATCGCCCTTTCGGCGACCCACTGGTCGATCTGCTGCGCCTTGAGGCGGGCGATGCCGTCCTGCTGGGATAGCCGCTCGTCTCGAAAGGCGGTCCGCAGATCTCTGTTGAGAAGGTATCCCGTAGCGGCGATGCCCAAAGCAAAGGCGGAGAATACGGCCAGGAGCAGCCGGCTCCTGACCCTCAGGGTCTCGTCAGCAGGGACCCCCTGCCGCATGCTCTTGCGCAGCGAACGCTGGAAAAGCAGGCCGAAGCCAATCAGGGCGATCACGAGGCCGGTCGCCAGCAGCGCTCCGCGCGAAAAGAGATCCTGCATCGCGCGCTCGAAGGACGGGAGAACCTCGAGCCATTCCACGATCGTGAGCAGCGCCGCGACAAGCATCAACCCGACCAGCGCCGCGAGCGAGATCCAGAAGATTCGTCGTGCGCGGCCGGCTTCGGGTTCCGTCGCGGAGTGAGGAAGCTGTTTCCGTATCATCGCCAACCGAACTGGGTGCCTCTACCGTCGCCTGAACGCGTCGCGTACTTGGCCACCCCACTCTAGCCAGGGCGCCAAACAAGCCCTTGATCCAGCGCAATCATCGATAGGGTATCGGTGATCTAAAGAGGAATGGTGAACAGAGAAGTCCTTGCATGCTACATTTTCCGCGTCCGCTGGGGAATTGTCCCGGGCGTTGCTGCGAGACGGGGGACAAGCGTGATGCACCCGAATTGGTGGCAGCGCGCGTCGGCCGAGCTATCCAGATGGTTCTCGGCGTTTGCGATCGGCTTCTTCTGCTGGAGCTTCGTGCCCGAGGCCCGAGCCTTCAACATCGCCCTCGACAGCAAGTCCATTCCCGGACTGACCCCGAAGGCCCCCCTTGTCGCCCATACGCTCCGCATCACCGGCCGTTTCGAACAGGGCGATGGCGACAAGCTGCGGTCCATGCTGGCCGGTCTCAAGACCAAGACCGCCAGGATCGCCAATCAACCGCTGGCAACCGCCGAACTCAGCAGCAGCGGGGGCGACCTGCTCGAAGGCCTGAAGGTCGGGTATCTGTTTCGCGAGTTCGAGGTGGCCACGCTCGTGCGCAAGGGCGACATCTGCCTCTCCGCCTGTGCAATGGCGTTCCTCGGCGGTACGGCCAGCCGACAGCCACCCACGCCGCTGCCCAGTCGCACCATCGAGATCGGCGGGCAGGTCGGCTTCCACAACTTCACGCTGGATGCCGCGGTAGTCCAGAGCGAGACGAAGGGCGATGCCACGGCGGGAATTGCCCGCGGCTTCGGGCTGGGCAGGGCCGGCGCGTCGGCGCTGATCCGCTATGCCGCCGACCTCGGTGTCGACCCGGGCTTCATCGCGCAACTGCTGGTGCGACCGCCCGACACCTGGCTCTACGTCGACACCGATGAAATGTTCCTGACCGTCGGCGCCTGCCCGAGCGGCCCCGAACCGCCGCTGGGCCGCCTCGAACTGCAGGCCGTGAATGTTTGCAATCACGCGAGCGGCGGGGCCGGTGTCGCCGAACCTTCCCAGGCACAGCCGATGTCCGCCCGCGAGGCCAAGCGCTACCTGCTCGAGCAGGTCCAGCGGAACATCGCGAGCGCGAACGTCAAGGGGCCGCTCGTCGGACAGCTCGCGGGCGTCCTCGCCTCGAAGGACGACCGGCTGATCGACAGTGTGTATTCGGACCTGCGTGCCGCGGGAATCTCGCTGCCGGAGCAGATAGGCCGAAGCTTCATCGTCAGCGGTTACGCTTTCGGTGAACTTCAGGCCGACTGCCATGTGAACCTGTCGGGAAGCGATCCCAACAAGTTCGACTTCGTCCTCATCATCAGGGGAGCGGGCCTTTCCCGGTCCCTCGCCCTGCCGCCACCGATGTGCCCGGCTCTCTTCCGGTACGACGGTCAGCAGGTCATCAATCCGAAACGCTGAGCGCCTGTTCCTTCAGCCAGGTGCGGGCCTTGGCCTCCGTCTTGAAGAGCCGGGCCGGCCGCTTGGACGGCGAGATGTTGACGAAGCGCCGGAAGGCCAGCTGCACGGCGTCGCTGACGCCCACGACGGCCAGGGGACCGCTCGGGAAATGGGACGTGTAGGCGCTGAGCCGCGCGCCCATCGCCATCACGTCTTTGTCGTCATAGACCGGCTTCAGCGCCGTCGCATCGAACAGCTTCGAATAGGCCAGCGCATTGGCGACGACGAGGGCATCGAAATGCTCCTCCATCTCCTTCAGGGTCACCTCCCCTTCTGCAACGACATGGATGAGCTTCTGCTCATGCAGGATTTCCCAACGCAACGGCATGTCTTACAACTCCAGTGCCCCCCGGTCCGGACCGCCAGCCTATCACGGCTGGGCCGAAACTGATGCATCGAAGAGTTGGACGGATGAAGCTGTCGCGCGTTCTGGCAATTCTCGTGGGCCTGTCGATAGCCTCGCCCTGGGCCGCTCCCGGCGCACGGGCGCAGCAGGACACGAGTTCGGCCAACTACATCATGCTGGGCTGCGAGGCCTTCCTGCTCGACCCCATCCCGACCTCGCGACTGCTTCTGGCCGGCGTCTGCGCGGGCATCATCGACACGCTGCAGGTGATGAAACCGAATATCTGCCTGCCCGGCATCGCCACGCGCCGTCTGCTGGTGCGCGGGGTCGTGAGCTACATCAACACCATTCCCGCACGCCTGCACGAGAATTTCATCGAGCTGGCCAGCGAAGCCCTCGAACAGACCTGGCCGTGCGCGCCCAAGTAGAGCCGTCCACCGGGCTCAGTCGACGACGTAGAAGCAGACGAAGCCGTCGAGCGGCTTCTCCTTCCATTCCGACGGCTTGTAGTCGACGAACTGATCCATCATCGCCTTCGCCTTGCCCTCGCCGACCAGTCTCTGCTGCACGATGATGTAGAGGCGCGGCACGCGGCCGCGGAACTTGAGGTTCCGCATGTCCTCGATCGACCAGAAGTCGGCGTGGTTGGCCATGACGCGGACGTTGCGCACCTCGAGGCCGATCTCAGGTGACGGCACGAAAATCAGGGTGGAGCCGCGGTCGGGCGCCGGCACGTCGATCGTGCGGATGAACTTCACGACCGCTTCGTTGGCCGTGGAGTGCCGGAAGTCGCGCACGCCCAGCGGATGGCCAAGATTGACGACAACGTGCTTGGCATGCGCCGCCAGCCCGTAGAGCACGCCGACCAGCGCCATCATGACGCCGGCCGCCCGCAGCAGCCGGCTCGGCACGATCAGGAACGCCTGCACCGCGCCGACCAGCAGCAGCAGCGACACCGGACGGAAATAGCGCTCCTCCTGGCCGATCGTGGCGCCCCGTGCCCACAGCAGCAGGAAGACCGCGGCGTAGGCCAGCGTCGTCAGCCCGACGAAGACCAGGTAGTCTCGATGACTCCGGCGCAGTTGCCGCCACATGACGACAAGCGTGACCGCGGCCGGCAGCGCGAGGATGTAGCCCACCGCCAGTTGCGAACCGAAGATCGCACGGCTGGGATGGAGCAGGATGAAGTTCCACATCTCGCCGAACGAGAGCGCGGCGCCCCAGACGCAGCTCAGGATGAAGATCCCGTGGGTGACGAACACCGACCACTGGACCGACGCCACCGTCGAAGCCGCCGTCCAGCCGCGCGAGTACCAGGCGTAATAGAGGACGACGCCCACGATAGCGACGGTGAGCGCCGCCACCAGGCCGCGACGTACCGTGTCGGCCTTGTCCCGCCACGGGTGCGGCCCCGAGAGCACCGCTGCCGAGATGGCGGCACAGGCCAGGACGACGGCGGACAGCTTGGCGAAGAACATGACGGCCGTGCCGAGCACCAGCGGCGGCACGGCAACCCAGCGCAGGTCCCGCAGCCGCCACACGAGCAGCAGGAACCAGGGCGCGATGCCGAACAGCAGGATCTCGCCGCCGATGAAGATCACGAACGGAAAGGCGAAGCCCCGGCTGCAGACGATCAGCGCGAGCGAGATCGCGATGACATGCGGCGGAAAGCCGAAGGCGCGATAGAGCGCCCACCAGCCCAGCAGGCCGATCACCGAAAAGACGGCCACCGTCGCGATCACCGCGTGGCCAAGGCTCAGGCCCAGCTCCTCCAGAACACCCGGTACGACATGCTGTCCCGGCGACCAGATCGACATGAAGGTCGAGATGTCCTTCGTGATGTCCTGCGGATCGGGCGAGGCCCAGTGGTTCCACGGCAGGCCGTGGCGGAGGTCCCACCCCAGCAGGCCCCAGCCGCTGTCGGACCAGATGACCGGCCGGACGACGGCATTGACCGCCGTATAGGCCAGCACGATCGCGACGATCAGGGCGCAGCAGGCAATGACGATGGACTTTGGCGATGCGATTGGCCCGCCGCTCCGGACTTCGGGACTCATGCGCCCTGAATACACCGGCGCCGGCGCCTGCCCTATCGATTGACGTCTCATAATGTTATACTATAACAAATAACAGTATAACATTCTCTGACGACGCGTAGGGAGTTTTCGGATGCAGCGGATCGGCGTATCGGCACTGGCTCTGGCAGCAGGTCTTTCCGCAGCCCAACCGGCTTTCGCCCAGTCTCCGCAGCCTGCGGCGCCGCCCAACCCGACCGAGGCCCAGCCTGCCACCCTGCCGGACGCCGCATCGGGCGCACTTGCCATCGAGGTGGTCGGCAAGCGGCTCGACCGCGAGCGCAGCGAGATCCAGCCCAGCCTCGGCGCCACGCGCTACGATTTCAGCAAGACCGCCATCAGCAACACGCCGCAGGGCGAGAACGCGCCATTGAACCAGGTGCTGCTGCGCGCGCCCGGCGTCGTTCAGGACGGGTTCGGCCAGATCCATGTCCGTGGCGACCATGGCAGCCTGCAGTACCGGCTGGACGGCGTGCAGTTGCCCGAGGGCCTGGCGCTGTTCAGCAACATCATGTCGCCGCGCTTCGCCGACCAGCTCTCGCTGATCACCGGCGCGCTGCCCGCACAGTACGGCCTGCGCACCGCCGGCGTCGTCGACATCACGGTGAAGTCCGGCACGACCAATCCCGGCGGCGAGGCCTCGATGATGATGGGGTCCTACAACTGGCTGCAGCCCGCGCTGGAATATGGCGGCCGCTCCGGCAACTTCGACTATTTCGCCGTGGGCCAGTACGTCAGCAACAACATCGGCATCGAGAACCCGACCGCCTCGACGGCCCCGCTGCACGATGCCACCGCACAATGGTATGCGCTCACCAAGCTCACCGCGCTGGTCGACGAGAACACGCGCCTCAGCTTCATCGGCGGCGGCGCCAGCGCGCGCTACCAGATCCCCAACGTGCCGGGAGAGGCGCCGAGCTTCCCGCTGAACGGCATCACCGACTGGAACAGCGCGCTCCTCGACCAGCGCCAGTGGGAAGACACGTATTTCGGCATCGCCTCGCTGCAGAAGAGCTTCCAGGACTTCAACGTGCAGCTCTCGGGCTTTGCGCGCTACTCCAAGCTCTCCTACCAGCCCGACGCGCTGGGCGACCTGCTCTACAACGGCATCGCGCCGTGGTCGCAGCGTTCCAGCCTCGCGGTCGGCGCGCAGGGCGACGCGAGCTGGAAGATCGCCTCCAGCCACACGCTGCGCGGCGGCTTCCTCGTCCAGCGCGAGCGCGTCACCAGCTTCAGCCAGAACAATGCCCTGGGCCTGGTTCCCGATCCCGCCGATCCCGCGGCCCTGATTCCCGGCACCGATCCAGTGGGCTTCACCGACGGATCCGAGATCGTCGGCTGGACCTACAGCGTCTACCTGCAGGACGAGTGGAAGGTGATCCCGAACGTCACGATCAACTTCGGCGCCCGCTTCGACGCGATCACCGGCCAGATTTCCGAGAACCAGGTCAGCCCGCGCATCAACGTCGTCTGGGAACCGACGCCACAGATCGCCCTGCGCGCCGGCTACTCGCGCTACTTCGTCCCGGCGCCGCTCAACCAGGTGGGTTTCGGCTCGCTCGCGGTCCGCACCGGCACCACCGCCGAGCCGGAGAACTTCCAGAACGATCCGGTCAAGGCCGAACGGTCCGATTACTTCGACGTCGGCCTGACCGTGAAGCCGCTCGACGGCCTGACCGTCGGCTTCAGCGGCTACTACAAGATCGCCGAGAACTATCTCGACAAGGGCCAGTTCGGGGCGCCCATCCAGCTCGCGTCCTTCAACTATGCCAATGCGCAGGTGAAGGGATTCGAACTCTACGCCAACTACGACAAGGGCCCATGGTCGCTCTACGGCAACCTCGCCTGGTCCAAGGTGAGCGCCACCAACATCAACTCGGCGCAGTACAATTTCTCGCCCGGCGACCTCGCCTATGTCGGCAACTACTGGATCGCCGCCGACCACGACCAGGGTTGGACCGGGTCCGCCGGCGCCGCCTATGTCTTCAACTCCGGCAGCGATTGGGCCACGCGCGTCTCCGCCGACATGCTGTTCGGCAGCGGCCTGCGCACCAGCGTCGTGACCCCCAACGACACCTCGCTGCCCGCCTATGCCACGCTCAACCTCTCGGTGACGCAGAAGGTGCCGCTCGCCGGCAGCAAGGGCACGCAGATCCGCCTCGACGCGATCAACGTGACCGACGGTGTCTACGAGCTGCGCACCGGCGAGGGCGTCGGCGTCGGGGCACCGCAATACGGAATGCGTCGCGCCTTCTTCGTGACGCTGGCGCAAAAATTCTGACCCGCAATCGACATGATCGGGCCCGGCAGGGCGTGCTAGAACCATGCCCATGCCCGACACAATTCTCCCCCACGTCCTTCACCTCAAGGGCGGCTCCAACTTCCGCGACCTCGGCGGCTACACGACCGCCGACGGCCGCACCGTCCGTCGCAACGCCGTCTTCCGCTCCGCCCATCTCGGCAGCCTGACCGACGAGGATCGCGGCGCGCTGGGCAAGCTCGGCGTGCGCACCATCGTCGACCTGCGCGGCGTCAACGAGGCGGCCGAGACGCCGCATCTGGTCGACGGCCTGGCCTGCCGCATCGTCGGCGCGCACATCGAGCCCGGCGTCGGCGACAAGATCCGCGGCGCGGTGGCCGACGGGTCGGCCAATCCGTACATCATGATGCAGTTCCTCACGGACCATTACCGTGACTATCCGCGGCGCTGCGCACCGGGGTTCCGCACCCTGTTCGCGACGCTCAGCGACGGCGAGCACCGGCCGCTGGTGTTCCACTGCACCGCCGGCAAGGACCGCACCGGCTTCGCCTCAGCCCTCCTCCTCACCCTGCTGGGCGTGCCCTGGGAAACGGTGATGGAAGATTATCTTCGCACCAACGACCTGTGGACCGGCCATATCGGCCGCTATCCCGAACTCGACATCGACACCCGCGCCGCCATCATCGAGGCGCGCACGCCCTATCTCGAAGCCGCCTTCGACGTCGTGCGCGGCGATTTCGGCACGCCGGAAGCCTTCGCCGAGAAAGCGCTAGGCCTCGATGCCAAGGCGCGCGACCGGCTGAAGGCAGACCTGCTCGATTAAGGTCCAAGGTCCGGTATGATCCTTGAATGGCCTATGACACTCCCGAGCCTTTCAAGGTTGATATCCCCGAACGGGCGCTGATCGATCTCGACGAGCGCCTGCGCCGCTGGCGCCCGCCAACGGCGATTGAGGACCGGGGCTCCTGGACCTCGGGCACCGATCCCGCCTTCCTCGCCGAGTTGGTCGACTACTGGCGCCACGGCTACGACTGGCAGCGCTGCCAGGAAGCCATCAACCGGTGGCCCAACTACCTGGTCGATATCGGCCCGCAGCGGATCCATTTCATCCGCGAGCCCGGCACCGAGGTCGAGGATGCGCCGCGGCCTCTTCCTCTGGTCGTGACCCACGGCTGGCCGGGATCGATCGTCGAGTTCCTGCATCTCATCGACGTGCTCGCCCATCCCGAGGAGCATGGCGGCGATCCGCTCGACGCCTTCGACGTGATCGTGCCGTCGCTGCCGGGCTATGGCTTCTCCGGTCCGCCGATCCGCGCCGACGGCACCACGGGCCCGATCGGGCCGCGCGCCATTGCCGGCCTCTGGCACAGACTCGTCACCGAGAAGCTCAACTACGGCCGGCCCTATGGCATCCAGGGCGGCGACTGGGGCGCCGTCGTCTCGTCGTGGCTCGCCTTCGATCATCCGCAGAAGGATGAGTCGGGTGTGCTCGGTGTCCATCTCAACATGATGGGGCTGCGGCCGGGCCTCGATCTCAAGACCGCGACGCTCAGCGCCGACGAGCAGGCATGGCTCGCGAAAATGGGCACCGCGCTCGACGACAAGACCGCCTACCAGCGCATCCATGCGACGCGACCGCAGACGTTGGGCGTCGCCCTTTCCGATTCACCAGTAGGACTGGCAGCCTGGATCGCGGAAAAATTCCAGGCGTGGAGCGACTGCGGCGGCGATCCGCTGAAGCGCTTCTCGATGGACACGCTGCTCGACAACATCATGGTCTACTGGCTGACCGGCACGGCCGGCACCGCGACATGGCTCTATCGCGGCGCCGCCGAACAGAAGCCGCGAGCGCTGCCCGAGGGCGCGAAGGTCGAGACGCCGACCGGGTTCGCCGCCTTCCCCGCCGATATCGCGCCGGCCCAGCCCCGGGAATGGATCGAGCGCGCCTTCAACCTGCCTCGCCACACGGTGATGCCGAGCGGCGGCCACTTCGCGGCGCTCGAGGAACCGGAGCTACTGGTCGAGGACATCCGGGCCTTCTTCCGCCCCCTGCGTTACGGCGCGGCGAACGATTAGATCGTGCGGAGGCGCGGCCGCTGCGCCATCAGTGCAGCGACCACCGCGAAAGTGGCCAGCGTGCCGAAGAGCAGCAGTGAGTCGGTGTAGTTGCCGCTCCAGTCGCGCAGCATGCCCGACGCGAGTGGCCCGGCAGCCTGCGCCGTGACCTGCAGCGAGAGCGCCACGCCGCGAATCGCGCCATAGCTTTCGCGCCCGAAATAGTCCGCCCAGGCGACCGGCAGCAGCAGCATGACGCCGCCCATGCCGATGCCGAACAGGCCCGCCGCAGCCATCGCGGTTTCCACGCCTGAGATGAAGATCAAACCGTAACTGCCGAGCGCCATGCACACCGCGCAGAACGCCATTGGGTAACGCACCGGCCAAGTGCGCGGCAGGAAGCCGATGCCGAAGCTCGCCACGCCCGAGAGCATTGCCACGAACTCGATGACGGAAGCCGCCGCGACGGGCGACAGGCCGCGCTCGATCAGGTGAGGCGCGTTGTGCAGGCTGACGCCGGCCTGCACCGGAAACAGCAGGACGGTGTAGAGCGAGAGCAGCCAGAAGGCCGGCGTCCGCATCGCCTGCGCCCGGCTCCAGCGCGGCTCGACCAGCGGCGGCGCCTTGCCGTCGGCCAGTAGGTCGGGCTGCAGGCCCACATCCTCGGGCCGCCGCACCAGCAGGAGCCAGCAC
>JAKFVZ010000739.1 GCA_021732965.1 Reyranella sp. | reverse complement strand
ACATAGTGCTCATTGGAGCGCGCCACTCCAGTGGCGCTCATGTTCTGCCGCTCCAATAGCCACTTCACCCTGAGGAGCGCTCCGCAAGGTGAGGTCGTGGAGTGGTGAGCGCCACTGGAGTGGCGCGCTCCGATGAGAAGATTCGAGCTTCTGTTCTTATTCGTTCTGCACCGAGTGAGCTCTCGCGCTTGGTTACAAGCGCTGCCGCTCACCGGTTCAATGTGCGGCGCGCTTTAGCGCGTCACACATTGAACCTGAAATGAAACACGTCGCCGTCCTTGACGGCGTATTCCTTGCCTTCCAGCCGCAGCTTGCCGGCATCGCGCGCACCTGCCTCGCCATTCAGGGCGATGTAGTCGTCGTAGGCGATCGTCTCGGCGCGGATGAAGCCCTTCTCGAAGTCGGTATGGATGACGCCGGCTGCCTGCGGTGCGGTGGCTTCGCGGCGCACCGTCCAGGCGCGCGCTTCCTTCGGGCCCACCGTGAAGAACGTCACGAGGTCGAGCAGCGCGTAGCCCGCGCGCACGACGCGGGCGAGGCCGGTCTCTTCCAGGCCGAGTGACGACAGGTAGTCGCTCTGGTCCTCGGCCGGGAGCTGGGCCACCTCGGCCTCGATGGCGGCGGAGATCACGACCGACGGCATGCCACGCGACGTGGCGAAAGCCGCGGCCCTGGCGCTGTGCTCGTTGCCGGTGGCGGCCGAGCTTTCCTCGACGTTCAGCACGTACATCATCGGCTTGGCGGTGATGAGCTGCAGGCGGGCGAAGATCGGGCGCTCGTCGTCGGTGAGCCTGGCTTCGCGCGCGGGCTTGCCGTCGCGCAGGGCGTCGAGCGCCTTCTTCACGACCGGCACCTCGGCGCCCGATTCCTTGTCGCCGCCCTTGGCCTTCTTCTCGAGGTTGGGGAGGCGCTTCTCGAGGCTGTCCATGTCGGCCAGCATCAGCTCGGTCTCGACGACCTCGGCATCGCTCACCGGATCGACCTTGCCAGAGACGTGCGTGACGTCGCCGTCCTCGAAGCAGCGCAGCACGTGGACGATCGCATCGACCTCGCGGATGTTACCCAGGAACTGGTTGCCCAGCCCCTCGCCGCGGGAGGCGCCCTTCACCAGGCCGGCGATGTCGACGAATTCGAGCTGGGTGTTGATGATCTTGGCCGAGCCCGCGATGGCCGCGAGCTTGTCGAGCCGGGGATCGGGCACGGCGACGCGGCCGACATTCGGCTCGATGGTGCAGAACGGATAGTTGGCCGCCTGCGCCGCCTGCGTGGCGGTCAGCGCGTTGAACAGGGTCGACTTGCCGACGTTGGGCAGGCCGACGATTCCGCAATTGAAACCCATGCTCTACTCTTTGCTGTCCTGGGCGCCCTTGATGTCGAGGCGGGCCGGAAGATCGGGAGGCGGCGCGAGATGCGCCACCCGGCTCATGTATTTCTCGTCGGCCTTGGCGCCGCCTTCGACCAGCAGCGCCGATTCCTCGGCCAGCGCGTTCAGCACCTTCGGCAGCCACCCGTCTTTCGGGTCGCGCTCGTCGCGCTCGAAGTCGCGCAGCACCCAGTGCAGCACTAGGTCCTTGTGGCCGGGATGGCCGATGCCGATGCGGACCCGGCGGTAATCCTTGCCGACATGGGCGTCGATGTCGCGCAGGCCGTTATGCCCGCCGGCGCCGCCGCCCTTCTTCATGCGCACCTTTCCCGGTGCGATGTCGAGTTCGTCGTGGAAGACGACCAGCCGGTCGAGCGGCACCTTGAGGAAGCGCACGGCTTCGCCCACGGCCTTGCTCGATTCGTTCATGAACGTCATCGGCTTCAGGGCGATGACGCGCTCGCCGCCCAGATGGCCCTCGGCCACCTCGCCGTTGAAACGCGAACGCCACGGGGAGAAGACACGGCGGCGGACGATCTCGTCCACCGCCATGAATCCCACGTTGTGCCGGTGCCCCGCATAGCGCGGCCCGGGATTGCCGAGCCCGACCAGCAGAAGCATCGACGGAGCGGAGCCTTCGCCCGCCTGTTACTTCTTCGCCGGAGCGGGCGCCTTGGCGCCTGCTGCCGGAGCCGCCGCCGCTGCACCCGCCGCCGGCGCCGCGCCGTCGGCCGGAGCCGCTTCCGTCGCGGCCGCTTCGCGGGCCACGGTCGGGGCGGCGATCGAGGCCACGGTCGCGTTCTTGTCGCGCGTCACGACCCGGACGCTCTCCGGGATGTTCAGTGTCGACATGTGGATCGAATGGCCGATCTCGAGACCGGTCAGGTCGACCTCGAAATACTCCGGAATGGAGCTGGCCTTGGTGCGCACGGTGATCTCGTGCAGCACCACGTTCAGCACGCCGCCGCGCTTGATGCCGGGCGATGCCAGCTCGTTGCGGAAGTGCACGGGCACCTGCACGGTGATGATCGACTCAGGGCCGATGCGCAGGAAGTCGAGATGGAGGGGCTTGTCCGTCACCGGATCGACCTGCACGTCGCGCGGCAGGACGTCGTAGTCCGTGCCATCGACGGCGATCTTCATCAGGTGATTGAAGTAGCCTTCCTTGTGAAGCTCGCGCTCGATCGTCTTCGGCTCGACGGCGATCATCACCGGGGGCTGCTTGTCGCCGTAGATCACGGCGGGAATCAGTCCATCGCGACGGCTGGAACGGGCGCCCCCTTTACCGGCCCGGTCCCTCGTCTTCGCGACGACTTTGGTCGTCTCTGCCATCTCACATCTCCTTGGGTTGCTCTGTCATCGCGGCGTGGCCTCCAGGGGTGCCCATCGCCGGATCTCTTGAATTTCCTCAGTCGAACAGGCCTCAGTCGAACAAACTCGAAACCGACGCCTCGTCGGTGATGCGCTTCATCGCCTCGGCCATCAGCGTCGCGATGCTGAGCGGCCGGATGTTCGGCGAGACGCGCACTGCCTCGGTGGGCATGATCGAATCGGTGATCACCATCTTCTCGATCGGCGAGGCCGCGACGCGGGCCACCGCGCCGCCCGACAGCACGCCGTGCGTGATGTAGGCCGAAACCGACGTGGCGCCCTGGTCCATCAGCGCAACCGCGGCGTTGCACAGCGTGCCGCCCGAATCGACGATGTCGTCGATCAGGATGCAGTCGCGGTTCTTCACGTCGCCGATCACGTTCATCACTTCGCTGACGCCGGCGGCCTCGCGGCGCTTGTCGATGATCGCGAGGTCGGCGTCGATGCGCTTGGCGATGGCTCGGGCGCGCACCACGCCGCCGGTGTCGGGCGACACGACGGTCAGGCTGCGGTTGGAGAAGGTCTCCTTGATGTCCTTCGAGAAGACCGGCCCGGCGTAGAGATTGTCGAGCGGGATGTCGAAGAAACCCTGGATCTGGCCGGCATGCAGGTCGAGCGTGAGCACGCGATGGGCGCCGGCATGGGTGATCAGGTTGGCGACCAGCTTGGCCGAGATCGGTGTGCGCGAGCCGGTACGGCGGTCCTGGCGGGCGTAGCCGAAATAGGGGATCACCGCGGTGATGCGGCGGGCCGAGCTGCGGCGCAGCGCATCGATAGTGATCAGCAGTTCCATCAGATGGTCGTTGGCCGGGAAGCTGGTCGACTGGATGACGAAAACATCCTCGCCGCGCACGTTTTCCAGGATCTCGACGAAGATCTCGTTGTCCGAGAATCGGCGAATATTGGCCTTCACCAGCGGCAGGGCCAGCTTGGCGGAAATGGCTTCGGCCAGCGGTTTATTGCTGTTGCCGGTGAGAATCTTCATGAATCGCGTCCCTCGCGCCGGGGCGGGATTGGTTAAGCCATTGATCTAAAATGACAAAACGGCCATCCCGGGCCGCGACGGGGCGGAACATACCAATGAGTCGATGGTCTGTAAACGCTCGGAAATATGGGGGTTTCGCCGTCTCGCGGAAAGCGAAGTCACTTCTTCTGCGGCGCGTAGAAGATGCTGTCGATTTCGATGATGTCGCCGTCGAACAGCTTCCTGGCCTCGAACATGGTGCGCGGCGGGTAGGGCGGCTTGCCCCAGAGTTCGGCCTGCACCTTGTCGACCAGCGGCGCGATCGTGGCCAGGTCGCTCACGTAGATCGTGAGCCGCACGCAATCCTGCAGGCTGGCGCCCTCCGACTGGGCGATCAGCCTGATGTTCAGGAAGGCCTGGCGGATGCGCGCCTCGTCGCCCTCCACCAGCTTGTTGGTCTTGGGATCGACGCCCTGCATGCCGGCGACGAAGACGAAGTCGCCGGCTCGGGCGCCGAGGCTCCAGGTGCCTTCGGCCTTGATGGCGCCGGGCGGATCGAGCGTCCGGACACCATTGGGCGATTGCGCAGCCGCGACGCTCGTCGTCGTCGCGGCGAGCAGGCTCGTGAGGGCTAAAGGCCTCATGCGTGCGGGTTGGCGACGAAGGGCCATTGGGTCTTGTCGGCCTTGGTGTAGGGCAGCAGCGACCAGTCCGGCACCAGCGCGCCGGGGGCGGCGACATAGACCACCTCGCTGGCGATCGGCGCATAGGCGGCATGGAAGTGCTGCATCGACTTCACCACCACGACCTTCTTGGTCGAGGGATCGATGCCGAGCTTGGTGAAGCAGTCGAGGCTGTGGCACTGCGAGCGTTTGGTGTTGACGATCACGGTCACGCCCTCTATCTGCAGGGCCGCCACGTCGCCGATCGGGTTGGTGCCCTTGCGGGTGCCGCCGAACTGGATGAACACGTCCTTCTCGAGCTTCAGCACCCTGGCGCGCGCGTCGACCGGCGGGCCCGATTGCGGCCCGAGCTTGCCGCCCAGCCGGATGTCGAGCTCGGCGCCTTCACCGACCTCGAACGCGAGTTTGACCGCGCCGGGATCCCAGAACATGGCGACGGCCGCGTCCTTCACCTTGCCGTCCAGCAGCGACTTCAGGATGAAGGTCGAATCCGAGGCCGCACCACCGCCGGCATTGTCCGACACGTCGGCCAGCACCATCGGCTTGGGCAGGTTGTGCGAGCTGACGCGGGCCATGGCGGCGTCCAGCGTCACGTAGGGCGGCTGCGTCGCCTGGCGCATGGCGAAGAATTCCTGGCCCAGCTCCTTGGCGAGCTTCTCGGCCTTCGCCTTGTCGCCGTCGGTGACGGCGATGATGCGGCTGCTCATCTCCTTGATGTCGGACCACGGGAAGCCGTGGGCGACGGAGAGCGAGAGAACGCCGTCCTTGCCTTCCATCGCCATCAGCTTGTCGACGAAGCCGCGCATCGGCTCGCGCGTGGTGTGGAACACCCCGATCATGCGGCAGTCCCAGGTGGCCATCACCGGCTTCGTGCGGCCCTCGATGGCGCCTTCCATGACGTTGAACAGGTCGTCGGCGCGGTCCGACACGTCGACATGCGGGTATTCCTTGAACAGGACCAGCACCGTGGCATCGCGCATCGTGCCTTCGCCGATGTTGCAATGGAGGTCGAGCTCGACGCCGACCGGAACGTCCGGCCCGACCACTTTGCGGACATGGGCCAGCAGGTCGCTTTCGCAATCGTCGTAGCCCTCGGCCACCATGGCGCCGTGCATAGACAGGAACACAGCGTCGACCGGCATAGCGGCCTTGAGGTCGGTGACGATCTCGTCGCGGAACGCCTCATAGACCTTCTTCACCGTCTTGCCGGCCGGCTGGGCGAAGGCGCAGAGGCTCTCGACCACCTGCCAGCCCTTGGCTTCGGAGCGCTTCCGCCACACGTCAAGCGGCGCCCCGAACATCGGGACCTTGTCGCCGTAGCTGGCCTTGCGGAACAGGCAGGTCTCCTCGAACAGGCCATGCCCGGTCGGGATCGAGGCAAAGGTATTGGTCTCCGTGCCGAGGCACGCCGTGAAGATCTTTTTCATTGAGATGTCCGCACACTCTGCAAATGAAGAAACGCTGCCGGCGCAGTGTACCGATGCGGTCCGCAAGGGCAAAGACCAGTGTCGGATCAGGCCGCCAGCGCGCGGTCCATCAGCGCCGTCTCGCTGCTGCGGAGATCGGCTGAACCGAACTGCGCGAAGGGCGAGCCGCCCAGCCGCGTCTCGGCATAAAGGGCGGCGAAGGGCGAGCCCGCTTCGACCAGCGCCGCCACCGCAGCGAGTTTGGCCAGGCTCTCGCAGACGAAGCGCGCGCGGCGTTCGGCTTCGCCCGACTTCAGCACCTGCTCCAGCGCCTGTGCGAGCGGGCCGGCATTGAACGCCTGGTCGGCGGTGCGCACGAGGCGTGAGAGCGTGTCGGTCGCGGCTTCGGGATGCCGGCCGGCGGCGCGCAGCACGTCGAGCGCCATCACGTTGCCCGAGCCTTCCCAGATGGCGTTGAGCGGCGATTCGCGGAAGTAGCGCGCCAGCGGCAGATCCTCGGTGTAGCCGTTGCCGCCCAGGCACTCGAGCGATTCGGAGACGAGCTGCGGCGTGCTCTTGCACACGAGAAATTTTACCGCGGGCGTCAGCAGGCGCGCATAGGCGGCTTCGCGCGGATCGTGGGCGGCGTGCTCGGCGGCGCGGACGAGGCGGAACACGAGCGCGACCTGCGCTTCGAGTTCCAGCCCCATGTCGGCCGTGACCGCGCGCATCGAAGGCTGGTCGGCCAGCCGCCGCTGGAAGACCGACCTGTTGCGGATGTGGTGCAGCGCCTGGCTGAGCGCG
The DNA here is from genome assembly GCA_021732965.1 of Reyranella sp. Taxonomy (GTDB): domain Bacteria; phylum Pseudomonadota; class Alphaproteobacteria; order Reyranellales; family Reyranellaceae; genus Reyranella. Next base: position 12,426 of record JAKFVZ010000739.1, on the reverse strand, counting down.
ATGCGCGACTGGCCGGCGGAGGCGATGGCGCAGTCGAGGCGCGTGAGGTTCACCATCTCGATGATGGTGCGAATTCCGGCGCCCTCGGGGCCGACCCGTTCGGCCCAGGCGCCGTGGAACTCGACCTCGGAGGAGGCATTCGACTTGTTGCCGAGCTTGTCCTTCAGCCGCTGGAAGCGGATCGTGTTCTGCGAGCCGTCGGGCCGATGGCGCGGCATCAGGTAACAGGTGAGGCCGCCTTCTGCCTGCGCCAGCACGAGGAAGGCGTCGCACATCGGCGCCGACATGAACCATTTGTGGCCGCTGATCTCGACATGGTCGCCCTGTGCGGTGGCGCTCGTGATGTTGGCGCGCACGTCGGTACCACCTTGGCGCTCGGTCATGCCCATGCCGAGGGTCACGCCGTTCTTCTCCCACCAGGGCAGAGGGCGAGGATCGTAGGTGCGCGTCTGGATCCTCGGCAGCCACTTCGCAAGCAATGCCGGTTCGGATTGCAGTGCCCCCACGCAGGCATGCGTCATGGTGATCGGGCACATATGGCCGCTCTCGGCCTGCGTCGCGAGATAGAGGCGGACCGCGCGCGCCGACATCGGCGCCGGACGGTCGCTGCCGTCATGGGCGGAAGCGTGGATGCCATGGCCGATGCTCTTCTGCATCAACGCGTGATAGGCGGGATGGAACTCGACCCGGTCGAGGCGGTTGCCCTTGGCATCCATGGTGCGGAGATTCGGCGGATTCTCGTTGGCCACCCGCCCGAGATCGAGCGTGTCGCTGGCGCCGTAGTCCTTTCCGCAGGCCGACAGGGAGGCGAGGTCGAGGCCCGCCCGCGCCGCCGCGTCGGCCAAAGGCCGGTCGGCAGAGAACAGGTCGACGTCGCCGAAGGCCGGCGACTGGTTGAACGAGGCGTCTTCGAGGAAGCCTGAGATGCTCATCGGACCAGTCTGAACCCGGCGTCCCGGGGAGGGCAAGCAGCCGGTCGCCGGCTGTGCTATGTGGCCGGCATGCAGCTCGATTCCCTTACCGCCGTCAGCTCCATCGACGGCCGCTATCGCAGCACCTCAGAGGCGCTGGCCGGCTATTTCAGCGAGTACGCGCTCATGAAGGCGCGCGTGGTCGTGGAGTGCGAATATCTCGCCGCCCTGTCGGAGACCAGGGGCGTCGGCATGCGCCCGCTCACCGCGGCTGAAACGGAAATGCTGAAGGCGCTGACCGACATCTCGGTCGAGGACGCGCGAATCATCCGCAAGTTCGAGCGCGAGGGCCACGCCGGCATCCCGGCCACCAACCACGACGTCAAGGCGGTCGAATATTTCATCAAGCTGAAGCTCAAGGGATCGAGCCTGGCCGACGTGCTGGAATGGGTGCATTTCGCACTCACCTCCGAGGACGTGAACAGCACCGCCCATGCGCTCTGCCTGCGCGGGGCGGTCGAAGCGGTGATGCTGCCGTCGCTGGCCAAGGTCGCGAAGGAGATCGAGGGGCTCGCCCGGCGGCACGCCGACACCGCCATGCTGGCGCGCACCCACGGCCAGAGCGCCACGCCCACGACCTTCGGCAAGGAGATGAACGTCTTCGCGACGCGCCTTGCCCGTCAGGTCGCCTATCTCGGCCGCAACCCCGTGCTGGTGAAGTGGGGCGGCCCCACGGCCAACTACAACGCCCAGATGGTGGCGCTGCCGCAGGTCGACTGGCTGGCGTTTGCACACACCTTCGTGGAACGCCTGAACCGCCCGGGATCGGCCGGCGAGCACTCGGTGCGCCTCGCGCTCAACGAAGTGACCACCCAGATCGAGCCGCACGACACGTTCGCGGAAATGTTCGATGCGCTGCGCCGCATCAACACCATCCTGATCGACTTGTCGCAGGACATGTGGCGCTACATCTCCGACGGCTGGGTGACCCAGAAACCGAAGGAAGGCGAGATCGGCTCGTCGGCCATGCCGCACAAGGTCAATCCGATCGACTTCGAGAATGCCGAGGGCAATTTCGGCGTGGCCAACGCGCTGTTCGAGCATCTGTCGCGTAAGCTGCCGATCTCGCGCCTGCAGCGCGATCTTTCGGACTCGACGGTCGCCCGCACGTTCGGCACCGCCTTCGCGCATGCGTTGATCGGCTATGGCGCGCTGCTGCGCGGCTTCGGCAAGGTGAGCGTGAACGAGGCGGCCCTGACGGAGGCGCTGATGGCGCATCCGGAAGTGCTGGCCGAGGCGATCCAGACGATGCTGCGCGTGGCCGAGGTCGAGATGCCTTACGAGAAGCTGAAGGCGCTGACGCGCGGCCGGCAGGTCACGCTGCAGGATTTCGCGACCTTCATCGACGGGCTCGATGTCGCGCCCGAGTTGAAGGCACGACTGCGGGCGCTGCGGCCGGAGACATATACCGGCCTGGCCGGGCTGCTCGCGAGAAAATAGATCGCTTCACGCCGCTCTTCCCCTTTTCAGGGGAAGGCGGCGCTGAAGATCAGGCGGCGAACTTGCCGAATTCCCAATGGCGGCCGGGCGCGGCGGCGAACAGGGCCTTGGTATAGTCGTCCTTGGGCGAGCCGAAGACCTGCTCGGCCGAGCCGTACTCCACGACGCGGCCCTTGCTCATCACGGCGACATAGTCACAGATCTGCGCGGCGACGCGCAGGTCGTGGGTGATGAACAGCACCGCGAGGTTCAACCGGACTCGAATCTCGTCCAGCAGCTCGAGCACCTGCTTCTGCACCGACACGTCGAGCGCCGAAACGGCCTCGTCGGCGATCAGCAGCTCCGGTTCCATGGCGAGCGCGCGCGCGATGCAGATGCGCTGGCGCTGGCCGCCCGAGAACTGGTGGGGGTAGCGGTCGAGCGAGTTGGGATCGAGACGCACCGTCTCCATCAGCTTGCGCGCCCGGGCCATCGCCTCGTCACGCTTGATGCCGAAGTTCATCGGTCCTTCGATAATGAACTCGCCCACGGTGATGCGCGGGTTCATCGAACGGTAGGGATCCTGGAAGACGATCTGTACGCGCCGGCGATGCGGGCGGAGCTTTCTGGCCGACATGGTGGCGATCTCGGTGTCGCCGATATAGACCTTGCCCTCGGTCGGATCGATCAGGCGCGCGATGCAGCGCGCCACGGTCGACTTGCCCGAGCCGGATTCGCCCACGATGCCCAGCGTTTCGCCGCGGCGGATGTCGAGGTCGACGTCGACGGCGGCCTTCACGACGCGCGCCTTCTGGAAGAAGGCGTTGCCGGAGTAGGTCTTGCCGAGCTTCTCGGTACGCAGGATGGTGACGCCGTCGCGCCGCACGCCGCGATGGACCGGCGTGATCGACGGCACCGACGAGATCAGCATCTTGGTGTAGCCCTGCACCGGCCGCGACAGGATCTGCTCGGTCGGACCCATCTCCACCAGTTCGCCCCAGCGCAGGACGGCGACGCGATGGGCAATCTCGGCAACGACGCCGAGATCGTGGGTGATGAACAGCACGCCGGTGCCCTGGCCCGCCTGCAGCTCGGCGACGAGCTTCAGGATCTCGGCCTGGGTGGTGACGTCGAGCGCCGTGGTCGGCTCGTCGGCGATCAGCAGCACGGGGTCGAGCACCAGCGCCATGGCGATCATGATGCGCTGGCGCTGGCCGCCCGAGAGCTGGTGCGGGAACGAGCCGTAGATGCGCTCGGGCTCCGGCAACTTCACGCGGGCCAGGATGGCGATGATCTTGGCCTTGCGCGTCTCGGGGTCGAGGTTGGTGTGGGTGTTCAGCACCTCGTCGATCTGCTCGCCGCAGGTCATGACGGGATTGAGCGCCGTCATCGGCTCCTGGAAGATCATCGACATGCGCGTGCAGCGCAGTTCGCGCAGCCGGTCTTCGCTGGCCGCGAGGATGTTCTCGCCCTCGAGCAGGATCTCGCCCGAGGTCGGCTTCAGCGCCTTGGCCAGCAGGCCCATGACGGTGAAGGCGATCACCGATTTGCCCGAGCCCGATTCGCCCACGAGGCAGACGATCTCGCCGGGATTGACGGTGAAGCTCACTTTCTCGACGGCATGTACGCGGTCGCCGCCCTTGGGCAGGGCGACGCTCAGGTTGCGGACTTCGAGAACGGGTCTCTTGGTTTCGGTCGACATCAGACTTTCTTGCTCATTTTCGGATCGAGCGTGTCGCGCAGACCGTCGCCCATGATGTTGATGGCCAGCACCGTCAAGGCAAGGAAGATGCCGGGATAGAGGATGTTGTGCGGGAACACGCGGAACAGCGTGCGACCCTCGGCCATGATGTTGCCCCAGCTCGGGATTTCCGGCGGGATGCCGATGCCGAGGAACGACAGAGCGGCTTCGGTCAGGATCGCCGCGGCGGCCAGGAAGGTGCCCTGCACGATCAGCGGCGCCACCGTGTTGGGCAGGATGTGGCGGAACATAAGGATCCAGGTCGGGGTGCCGACCGAAATCGCGCCTTCGACATAGGGCTCCTCGCGGACCGTCAGCACGATCGAGCGCACCAGGCGCACGACCCTGGGCACGTCGGGCACGACGATGGCGAAGACCACCGTGATGAGGCCGGCGCGCCAGATCGAGACGAGGGCGATCGCGAGCAATATGCCCGGGATCGCCATCAACCCATCCATGATGCGCATGATGATCCCGTCGGCCCACCGGATGTATCCGGAGACGAGGCCGATCACCATGCCGATGGCCACGGAGATGACGGAGACGGCGACGCCGACGGCCAGGGAGACGCGCGCGCCGTAGAGCACGCGGCTGTATATGTCGCGGCCCAGGCTGTCGGTGCCCATGATGGCCACACGCTTGACGGTCTGTCCGTCGTCGAGGCGGTAGGTGATCTCCGTGCCCGGCTTCTTGTTGCGGGACGCCGGGTCAATGCGGGTCGGGTCCACGGTGCCGAGGAACGGCGCCATGATGGCGATCAGCAGCATTGTGAGCAGGATCACGCCGCCGAAGATGACGTTCGGGTTGCGGAGGGCAACGAGCCAGAGGCTCTTGCGCTTGGTCGCTGCCGCCGCAATGGAGGCGGAGTCGACGACTTCTTCTGTGATCGCGCTCAATACCGGATCCTCGGGTCGAACAGGGTGTAGCTGATGTCGATGAGCAGGTTGATCACGACATAGACGACGGAGAAGAGAAGAATGACGGTCTGGATGGTCGGGAAGTCGCGGCTCAGTACCGCCTCGACCGTGAGACGACCGAGACCGGGCAGGCCGAAGACGCTTTCCGTGACCACCGCGCCGCCGATCAGAATGGCGATGCCGAGGCCGATCACGGTGAGGATCGGCACGGCGGCGTTGCGCAGCGCATGGCGCATCAGCACCACACGGTTGGACAGGCCCTTGGCGCGGGCGGTGCGGATGTAATCCTCGTTCAGCACCTCGAGCACCGAGGCGCGCGTGATGCGAGAGATCAGCGCCACGAAGCCGACCGAGAGGGTGAGTGACGGCAGGACCATGCGTTCGGCGAACTGCCAGAAGTTGACGCCGATGCGCACATAACCCTGGACCGGCAGCCAGCCGAGTTCGATGGCAAAGACGTAGATCAGGCAGTAGCCGATGACGAAGCCGGGTACCGAGAAGCCCAGCACCGAAAAGCCCATCACCGCCTTGTCGATCAGGGAGCCCTGGCGGTAGGCGGCCATGACGCCGATCGGCACGGAGATGCTGACGGCGAAGACCAGCGTGCAGATCGCCAGCGCCAGCGTCGGCTCGACGCGCTGGGCGATCAGCTCGGCGACGGTCTTCTTGAAGAAGAAGCTTTCGCCGAAATTGCCCTGCAGCACGTTGCCGATCCAGATGGCGAACTGCGTCCAGATCGGCTCGTCGAGTCCGAGCTTGTTGCGGATGTCGGCAATCTGGTCCGAGGTGGCGTTGTCCCCGGCGATGACCGCGGCGGGGTCGCCCGGCGTCAATCGCAGCATGAGGAAGACGAAGACAGCCACCACCCCGAGCACCGGGATGATGGCTATGAGACGACGAGCAATGAAGTCGAGCATTTTCCCTCTACTTGTCACCCCGAGCGAAGCGAGAGGTCTCGCTTCGCTCGGGAGATGACAGTGCGGCCGCCGGGTGGCGGCCCCGCTGTCACTTCTTCTCTATGTTCCACATCACCGGAACCGGCGCCTTCAGCCAGCCCGAGACGTTGGAGCGCATGGCGCCGGGTCCGTACCATTGGCCGACCCAGCCATACTGCGCCGTTTGCAAGGCCCGGGCCTGAACGGCGGCGGCGAGCGCCTTGTTCTTCGCGGGGTCGGTTTCCTTGGCGTAGGCGTCGCGCAGCTTTTCCATCTCCGGATCGGTCGGCCAGCCGAACCATGCCTTGTCGCCGTTCGCGACCATGTAGGAGGTCGAGATCGGGTTCAGGATGTCCGCCGCCACCGAGAATGTGTGGAACAGGTTCCAGCCGCCCTGACTCACGGGACCCTTGTTGGTTCGACGCGTGACGACGGTTTGCCAGTCCATCGACTGCATGTCGACCTTGAACCCACCCTGCTCGAGCAGTGCCTTTGTCACAGGGGCCATGTTGGTGAGAACCGGCAGGGTCGTCGACTGCAGCAGCACGATCGGTGTGCCGTCGTAGCCGGCTTCCTTGAGCAGTGCCTTCGACTTCTCGAAGTTCGGCTTTACGAACAGGTCGCCCGGCGCATCGACGGCGTTGGGCGTGCCGCAGATGAACGCGGCCGTGCAAACCTTGTAGAACTCCGGCTCGCCGACGGTCGCCTTGAGGTAGTCCTCCTGGCGGATGCTCAGCAGCGCGGCCTCGCGGATCTTCGGATTGTTGAACGGCGGCTGGAGCCAGTTCATGCGGAAGATGAACTGGTGGCCGAGCGGGTTCCAGTTGAAGAGCGTGACGCCCTTCTCCTTCTTCAGGATCGGGATCAGGTCGTGCGGCGGCTGCTCGATGACGTCGATCTCGCCGGCGGCGATGGCGTTCACCTGCTGCTGCGGATCGGGCATCTCGATGATCTCGACGCGGTCGACCTTCACGACCTTGCCGCCGGCCAGACCCGAGGGCGGCTCGGCGCGCGGCTTGTACTTGGCGTTCTTGGTGTAGACGTGCTTCTCGCCGGGCTTGGACTCGGCGTTCATGTAGATGAACGGGCCGGAGCCGACCTGGCTGTCGATCTGCTTGAAAGGATCGGTGTCGGCGACCCGCTTCGGCATCATGAACGGAACCTGCGACGACGGCTTGCCCAGCGAATCGAGCACCAGACCGTACGGCTCCTTAAGCACCATCTGGAAGGTCTTGGGATTGACCTCCTTGAACTCCTTCACGAAGTCCATGAGCTTCTGGCCCATCGAGTCGCGTGCGCCCCAGCGCTTGATCGAGGCGATGCAGTCCTCGGACGTCACCGGCTTGCCGTCATGCCATTCGAGGCCGTCGCGCAGGGTGAAGGTCCACACCGTCTTGTCGGCGGAGACTTCGTACTTGTCGACCATCTGCGGCTTGATGGCATTGTTCTCGTCGGAGGCGAACAGCGTGTCGTAGACGAGGTAGCCGTGGTTGCGGGTGACGTAGGCCGTCGTCCAGATCGGATCGAGGATCGTCAGGTTGCCGTTCTGGACGAACTTGATGACCTTGCCCTGGGCCAGCGCCGGCCCCGCACTCGACAGGATCGCACCGGCAAGCATCGCCGCAAGCGTACGCTTCATCACTTTTTTCATCGTGCCCCCTTCGGGTTTCTTCCCCATCGAGAAAGGCGGGGATCGCCCGCCTTCGTCGATGGGCGCGCGGGGCCCGGAGACCCCGCGCGCTGATCGGCTACTTCTTGGTGACGTTCCAGAACACCGGAACGGGGGCCGTCAGGTTGCCGTCGATGTTGGCGCGACGTGCCAGCGGCGCGTACCACTGGCCGACGTTGATGTGCGTCGGATGATTGACCCAGTACTTCTGCAGGTCCTCGACGATCTGCTTCTGCTTCGCCGGGTCCGTCTCCTTGGCGAACTGGTCGCGGAACTTCTCGATCGTCGCGTCGCACGGCCAGCCGAACATGGCCTTGTCGCACGAGGCGTTGAAGAAGCCGGCCATCACCGGATTGAGGATGTCGGCGGCGACCCAGGAGGTGAGGAAGGCGTGCCAGCCGCCGGCATTCGGCGGGTCCTTCTTGACGCGCCGCGCGACCAGCGTCTGCCAGTCCATCGACACCATGTCGACCTTGAAGCCGGCCCGCTCCAGCTGCGCCTTGGCGACCGGCGCGAGGTTGGTCAGGACCTGCAGGTCGGTCGAGTGCATCAGCACGATCGGCGTGCCGTCATAGCCGGCCTCGGTCAGGAGCTGCTTGGCCTTGGCGGCGTTGCCGTTCAGCACGTCCGCCATGCCGGCATCGGTGGCGAGCGGCGTGCCGCACACGAAGGGCGCCTTGCAGACCTTGAACCATTGCGGGTCGCCGATCGTGGCCTTGAGGAAGTCCTCCTGCGCGAAGGCCACGAACACGGCGTGGCGGATCTTTGCATTGTCGAACGGCTTGGCCGTGCTGTTGAAGCGGAACGTGTACTGGTTGCCGGTCGGGTTGAAGCTGACAAGCTTGATGTTCTTGTCCTTCGCCAGCAGCGGCAGCAGATCGTGGCCGGGCGATTCGATCATGTCGATCTCGCCGTTCTGGAGCGCGCCGACCTGGGTCTGGATGTCGGGCATCGCGATCCATTCGACGCGATCGACCTTGACCACCTTGCCGCCGGCCAGTCCGTTGGCGGGCTCGCTGCGCGGCTTGTACTTGGTGTTCTTGACGTAGACGATCTTCTCGCCGGGCTTCCACTCGTCGCCCTTGAACACGAACGGGCCGGAGCCGATCACGTCCTCGAGCTTGATCTGCTGCATCGGATCGGTTTCGGCCGTCTTCTTCGGCATCATGAACGGCACGTTCGACGACGGCTTGCCGAGCGACTGGAGCACCAGACCGTACGGCTCCTTCATCTTCAGCTTGAAGGTCTTGGCGTCGACGACTTCGAGGCCCTCGGCCGATGCCATCATCTTCTGGCCCATCGAGTCGCGCGCGGCCCAGCGCTTGATCGAGGCGACACAATCCTCGGCGGTGACCGGCTTGCCGTCGTGCCACTCCAGACCGTCACGCAACGTGAAGGTCCAGGTGAGCTTGTCGGCCGAGACGTCGTACTTCTCGACCATCTGCGGCTTCACGTCGAACTTCTCGTCCATCGCGAAGAGCGTGTCCCACACCATGTAGCCGTGGTTGCGCTGGATGTAGGCCGTGGTCCAGATCGGATCGAGAATCTTCACGTCCGAATGCATCACGACCTTGAGTGTCTGCGCCTGTGCCGGCGCGGCAGCGATCAGCCCGCCGACGCTGGCCGCGGCAACGATCGCCAATGCGGATTTCCTGAACGAAAACATACTTGTTGTGCTCCCTGTCTCGCGCCCCGTTCGTGCGTTGTGAAGTCTTGCAAGAATCGAGCCGCCCCGAGAGACAGTAGCAGCCGGGAGCCCCCCTCTGACAAGCCGATTCACACGCTGCGCTGCGTTCAGCGCGGCCGGTTGATCGCCTTTTCGAGCAGTTCCAGCACGCCTTCGGACGCGGCCGAGGCAACGATGTCGCCGAATCCCGCCCACGATCCCTTGGCTGCCGCCATCGGCACGGGGTTGGACTGTTCGATGTCGCCGATCGTCTTGCCGGCGGGGTCCTTGACGACCCATTTGACGACGAGCCTTCCGGTGCGCTCGTCGATCTGGGTCAGGTTCACGGTGCCGGCGACGGAGAAGGCGTCGCCGGCCGCCTGGTCGACGATCACCAGCTTGCTCGATCCCAGGGCACGCCGCATGCCCGAGGTGAGCTGGCGATTGCCGTCGGAGGGCGCACCGGTGACCTGCACCACGAACACCTTCAGCTGCGGCTCGGCCGGTTTGGCCGCGACCGGCGTGGGGGTGGTCGTGCTCGTCGGCACGGCGCCGTCGGGCGGCGGCGCCGCCGCCGGATCGGGCGGGAATTCGTAGGGGATCGTGATGCCGGCGGCGACCTGGCCCGGCGCTTTTGGAATGAAATTGGGCGGTTTGCCGATCAGGGTCGCGACCCGGGGCGCGGCCTGCTGGGCGATACGCGAAATCAGTCGTTCGGCCTCCTGGGCATAGTCTTCGGGCGGCGCGCGCGTCTTGACGGTCGCGGGCTCGTCGGTGCGCGGCCTGCCGCGGATGCGCCAGTCGACCTGGACCTCGATCGACATGCCGGCGTCGCGCGTGCTCATCACGCCTTCGATCTGGATGGGCGCCTCGGCCGGCGCCACGGCAGCGACGATGCCGTAGGACTGAAGTTCGATGGCGAGGGCCGCGGCCACCCGCTCGCCCATTTCCGGGGGCATGTTGCGCGGCGGGCTGATGGCCACCTCGACCGTGTCGCGCAGCTGCCGGCCGTAGGAGATTTTCGATGGATCGTGCTCGAAGGGCCTCGGTGTTCCGCCGCACGCCGCAAGGGCGAGCAGGCAGAGCAGCATCACAACATGGCGCATGTCGCAACGACCCCGAGCAGGCAACAGAACATCAGGATGATGAAGTAGGGCACGTCAGGCCGCGAGGGCGATGGCCGACAGGCCACGCCCGTAGTCGCGCACACCCTGCAGCGTGTTGCGCCGGTAGCTGAAGAAATCGTCGGTGCCGGTCAGCGTGTCGTGTCCCGTCGCCGTCACGGCGACGCCATTGCGGGCGATGCGGTGCACGAGATAGCCCGGCAGGTCGAACATGAAGTGGCCCGGGCGCGCGGCGGTCCTGAAGAACGCCGCGTTGGCCTCGTCCTGCGCAAGGAACGGGGCGGGGAATTCCGGCCCGACTTCATACGACTGCGGGCCGATGCAGGGGCCGACCACGACCTTGATGCGCTCGCGGCGCGCGCCGAGTTTCTCCATCGCCGCGATGGTGACGTCGACGATCCCGCCCAGCGCACCCTTCCAGCCGGCATGCACCGCGCCGATCACCGAGGCGTCGCCGTCTGCCAGCAACACCGGCGCGCAATCGGCAGCCAGCACGCCCAGCACCACGCCCGGCCGGTCGGTCACGAGGCCGTCCGCCTTGGGCGCGCCGGGCGAACTCCAGCGATCGTCGGCGACCGTCAGCACGTCGGTCGAATGGGTCTGGTGAACGGTCTGCAAGTCCGGCTCGGCGAGGCCGAACTGCCCGGCCACGCGGCGGCGGTTCTCCCGCACATTGTCGGGCGAATCGCCCGAGCCGTAACCGCAGTTCAGCGAGGAATAGAGGCCGGCGCTGACGCCGCCCTGTCGCGTGAAGAAACGATGCTGCACCCCGTCGAGGGCGGCGAGCGTCTGGGCCTGGATCATTGATTCGTCCGAGGTGTCAGTCCGAGGGGGCATCCGTGAAACCGGCTGGCGGGGCGCTCTTGCCGTCGCCGAGGGCCAGCACGCGGAAGAGGGTGCCCATTTGGTCGGGCGCGATCAAGCGGGCCGATGCCGCATCGATGGCATCGGCCTGGGCCGCCTTCGCGCGCTGCTTCAGCGCCTGCGCCCGTTCGGCGAGGCCGAGCCTTCGCAGGAACTCGCCCTGGCCCACCGGACCGAAAGACGCGACCCCCGAGGCGGCCGCCAGCGACGCAAAATCGACATGGGCGCTGAGGTCGGTCTCGCCGGGCCGGTCGAGGATGCCCGCTCCCTGGTGGCCGCGCACCGCCTGCAGCGACGCCGCGCGGCCGGCGCTCTCGAGGCCATAGTCGATGATGAGGGCCCAACCGCCGTCGCGGGCGATGCGGCCGCCGATGGCGGCGGCCAGTGCGCGTCCGGCTTCGCTCAGTTCCGCCTCGGCGCCTTCCTCGGCATCGGGCAGCACGGAGGCGAAGGGCGAGGCGCCCGGCGCCAGGGCGAGCCGCAGTTTGCCGTGCTCGTCGAGGCCGACCATGCGCTCGCGCCAGCCCTGGGCCGTACGATGGAACTGGCGGACTGGCAGGGCGTCGAAGAATTCGTTGGCGATCAACAGCAGCGGCCCGTCGGGCACCTCGTCGAAGCGTTCGTGCCAGGTCGGGCGATAGGCCTGCAGCACGGCGCGCTGGGCCTCGCGCATCGGCGCATTGGTGTCGACCAGATGAAGGTCGAGCGCGGCATGGAAGCCCGGCACGCCGCGCGTCGCGCGCAGGGCGTCGGCCATCAGCGTGCCGCGGCCGGGGCCGAGTTCGACCAGCCGCACGGGCGACGGCCGGCCCATCGCCAGCCAGCGTTCGGCCAGCCAGGCGCCAATCAGCTCGCCGAACATCTGCGAGATTTCAGGTGCAGTGGTGAAGTCGCCGGCGGCGCCCACCGGCACGGCACGGCGATAGTAGCCGAGCCGTGGATGGCCCAGTGCCTCGGCCATGAAGTCGGCCAGCGAGATCGGGCCGGTGAGCGCGATGCGGCGCGCGATCAGCCCGCCCAGTTCGGTCACGGCCCAATCACGGCAGGGCGGGTCTGCGATAGGCGCGCGAGATCAGCCACACGCCGAACAGCAGCACCGGCAGCGACAGCAGCATGCCAA